>NZ_JBGUES010000011.1:0-28155 GCF_041821165.1 Poseidonibacter sp.
ATATATTAGTAACATCAGTTCTTAATGCAATAAATTCAATAATATTCTTGTTTTCATCTAAAACAGGCATTATTGATGACTGTACATAATATACTTTTCCATCTTTTGTAATATTTTTTAGAACTCCTGACCATATTTTTTTTTCATCTTTAATTGTTCTCCAAAGGTTTTCAAAAAGTTTTTTTGGTTCACTTGGATCTCTTATAATATTATGTGACCTACCAATTAATTCATCAGAAGAATAACCTGAAATATCGCAAAAGTTTTTATTAACATAAGTAATAATACCTTTAATATTAGTTTTTGAGATAATTGATGATTGATCTACAATTATTTTATAATTCTTCATCAACTCTTTTTGTTCAACCAGTTCATAAATTAGTTTTGAAGTATCAGAGTGTTGTTCAATCTTTAAGATAAACTCTTCTGCATATATTGGTTTTCGTAAACATTCAGAAGCACCATTACTATATGCATCTCTTACAATTTCATATGTTCTACTTGTATCTGTTAATAAGATAATAGGTAAAGATTTATTAATATCATTTTTTACTTTTCTAATAAAACTAAAACATTCATCAAATGTAATATCTAAAATTATTACACTATATTTTTTTTCTTTTAATATTTCACATGATTGTTCTAAAGATGATAAGATATCAACATTATAATTTCTTGGAATTAATAAATCTTTTATTTGTTCTGATATTTTCTTTGACTGTTCAATTACTAATATATTATTATAAATTGTATTTTTTTGAACTTTTAGTATTGTTTTGTAAATACGTGTAGATAAAGAAGCAAAATTATTAACATCTATTATATAATCTAAAATACCTTTAAAATATAAATAATCTTTGTAATGAATATCTTTACTTGAAGATAAAACAATCATTTTTGTAGTACTTAGCTCTTCAAATTCTCTAATAAAATCAATCATTTCACCATCAGGTAAATTTAAATCAGAGATTATATAATCATATTGTTTTATATTTATTAGCTCTTTTGCGTATGCAATAGTATAAGCACTATCACATTGTATTGCAAATTTTTTTAGCTCATAACATAAAAGGGAATTATTTTTTGTATTGCCTTTTAATACTAATACTTTTATATCAAGTTTTTCAAAATCGCATAAGAAAGACGAAGAAGCCTCATCTATATTGTAATAATTAATCTTATACCCTATTCCACTATGATTTTTAATTATAGAAGGAAAAGTTTTTTTTCTTATTTTACGAATAACAGTTCTAATAGTATCAACAGAAGTAAAATTTGTTTTAGATAAAGAGTGTTTTAATATTTCATAACTTACACATTCACCTTTAGCTTGTACAAGTATTTTTAATAAAGAGTTTTCTTGAGTTGTTAACTTTATAATTTCTTCATTTGGAGTATATAAACAATTTTTCTTATAAATATAATCTTCACCTAAATCAAACTCTTCTTCTAAAAAAGTATTTTCATTTTTTTCTTTAATTTGGATTTTATTTATTTCATTTTCTATTAAGTCAAAAGATTGTTTTTTTAATATAAATTTATCTAATTTAATTGAGATTATTGAAAGAAGTAGTTTTTCATTAAGTTCAGAAGATAGTAAAACTGTACTTATGTCTTTGTGGTATTTTCTAATTTTATCAATAAGGGTTAAACCACTGCCATCAATTAAATCTATATCTGTAATTAAAATATCTGGTTTAAAAAAAGAAATTTCAATTAATGCTTCTTTAAATGATTTAATGTATTTGATATCATAATTTTTTTTTAGTAAATATGATAATAAGTTTTGTCCATAGTTTACATCTGAATCTATATAAAGTATTTTGATTTTGTTCATTGATATGCCTAAGAAATATATACTTTATAGTATTAAATTTAAATGAATAAAAAGTGAATAGTTATAAAAAAAGAGATAAATCTCTTTTTTTATTTTAAACTAGTGGCAACCACATCCAGTACCACAGCTTCCACCAGATGACTTAGCTGGTTCTTGTGCTTTAGGAGCAGCAGCTGTTGAACAAGCGCTAACACCTGGAGCTGTTGTTGGTTGAATAGATTCATTAGTTCTATCATCATCAATACTTGCTAGGAAAGTAATTAACTTTTCAGCAGCAATCATATATCTTTTTGCAGATACAGATTCAGGATTAAAGTAAGTAACAGGTTTTCCAGTATCTCCACCTTCTCTAATAGCAGGTTCAATTGGTAAGTTTCCTAATACTTGAGTATTATATTGATCAGCTAAAGCATCACAAGTTCCCATTCCAAAGATATCAGATTCTGTTTCACATGATGGACAAATAAATCCACTCATATTTTCAACAATTCCAGCAACTGGAATATGTAATTTTTTAAACATATCTAATGATCTTCTTGAATCATCAAGTGCTACATGCTGAGGAGTTGTAACATTAATACCAGCAGCTACTGGAACACTTTGAGCTAAAGTTAATTGAGCATCACCAGTTCCTGGAGGCATATCAATAAATAAAATATCTAATTCTTCCCATAAGATATCTCTTAATAATTGTTGGATTGCTTTCATAATCATAGCACCTCTCCAAATAAGAGCTTGACCTTCTTCCATTAACATACCCATTGACATAACATCAACACCATATGCATTTAATGGTTTAGCTTTATCACCAATAATTTCTACTTCTTTACCTTGTAAACCCATCATTCGAGGAATATTTGGACCATAGATATCAGCATCTAAGATACCAACTTTTTTACCTTGCATAGCAGCTGCAACTGCTAAGTTTACAGTAGTAGTTGATTTACCAACTCCACCTTTTCCTGAACTTACCATTACCACTTTTTTAATTTGTGGTGCAATATTCTTTCCACTAACAGAGTTGCTGTTTTGTTTTGGAGCTTCTGGCTTATTGAAATTAAGTGTAGCATTCATTCCAATAGCGTTCATACATGCTGTGATTTCTTTAGTTAATTGTGCTTCAACTTCAGGTGCAGTTGATGTGATATCTAAGCTAATTAAACAATTTGTTCCATTTACTTGAACATCTTTTACAAAACCAAATTCAATAATAGATTTTGCAAAACCTGGATATTTGATATTTTCTAATTCTTTTTTAATACCTTCTATATTTGCCATAGAAAAAGTCCTTTAATTATATTTAATATTTGTATTATAATTGAAATAGGATAATTTTTGTCTTAATTGATTCAAATTAACATATTTTTACCATTTTTATCAGAATTATATTATCTAAAAAATATGAAAATTAAAGAATTATAAATTATACTCATTAAATAACTTTTGCTAAACATACGCTATAAAACTAATATATACTTAGTATAAATTCAAAAAAGAGTTGATATGTTTAAGTTATTCATTATATTTTTATTAACAGTTACTTTATCTCATAACCTTTATGCTTCACTTAAAAAAGATGAACTTAAAAACTTCCTAAGTCAAGAAATGAAATTAGGTAAAAAAGATCTAAATTTACCTATTTGGGAAGTATTAAATAAAGATGGGAAATTACAAGCTTATACATTTGAAACATATGACCTTGCTCCAGTATTAGGCTTTTCAGGTGGAAAAATGAATATGCTTGTAACAATAGATTTAGATGGAAACTTTTTAGATGTAAATCTATTAGACCAAGATGAACCTGTATTTGTATCAGGTCTAGGAGTTGTGCCATTTCTTGAATTTTTAGAACAATATAAGCAGAAAAACCTATCTTCAAACATTAAAGTAGGAAAACAAATAACTGTAAGTAATACAGTATATATAGATGGAGTAAGCAAAGCAACTGCTTCTGTAAAAATTGCAAATGATAGTATCCTCGCTTCCTCTATTAAAGTAGCAAGTCAAAAATTATCAGGAGTTGCTCCAAAACAAATAAGAAATGCAAAAAAAGATTTATTTGAAAAATTAACTTTTAAAGAACTTTTAGAAAAAAGATTAATTACAAACATAAAAATCAAAAAGGGTGATATAGAAAAACTTTTTAAAGATTCAGGCTTTGAAAACAATTCATTTAAAGAAAATAAAGATGATGTTTTTTTAGATTTATACATTGCAAATTTAGCAATTCCTAGTATTATGAATAATTTACTGCAACTTGAAACTCAAGAAGAAATCAAAAATCAAATTACTCAAACACAAGAACCAATTATAATATTTGCAAATGGTGAACACCAAATATTATCAGAAAACTTTGTACCAAATACTTCGCCTGATACATTTGAAATTATTCAAGATACTTTTCCTATTCATATAAATGATGGGGACTATGAAATACAATTTTTAGATAATATCCCTAACTTTAACCAAGCTATTATTTTAGATGTTGATAAAAAATACAACTTTGATCCATCAAGTTCTTGGCTATTTAATTTAAAATTTTTAAGAGGTGATACAACTTTATATTCTACACCTATTTTAAAAAGCATTGATTTTGAGATAAAAACTCCTAATAGATATTTTGAAACATTAGAAAAAAAAGAAGAACAAGCTTTATGGTTAAGTTCTATGATTGAACAAAAAAATAAACTTATTATTCTAAGTATTTTCCTAACAGTATTATTTATAACACTTTATAAATATCAAACTTTGTTGGAAAAGCTTCGATATAAAAGAACTTTTATATTATTGATTACATTATTTTTTATTGGTTGGTATGGACAAGGTCAACTTAGTATGGTTACTATATTAGGGTTTGTAAAAGCAATACTTAACTCTCAAAGTCTTAACTTTTTATTATATGATCCGTTCTCACTTATTATTTGGTTTTTTGTTTTTATTTCACTTATTATTTGGGGAAGAGGGACATTTTGTGGATGGTTATGTCCTTATGGAGTATTGCAAGAGTTATCATATTATTTTGCAAGACTTTTACGTCTTCCTATTATCAAAGTACCTCAAAAACTTAGTGATAAGATGACTTATATTAGATATATAGTTTTAGTTTTACTTATCTTATCTGTAATTTTTGCTCCTAAAATAACTGAGTATTTAATTGAAATAGAACCTTTTAAAACATCAATTACTTTAATATTTGACAGAGAAATTCCATATGTTCTATATGCACTATTTTGGATTTTTCTAAGCATGTTTATATTCAAAGGGTTTTGTAGATTTATCTGTCCTTTAGGAGCTTTTCTTTCACTTGCTGGAAAATTAAAATTTTTAGATTGGTTACCAAGAAGAAAAGAGTGTGGAAATCCATGTAATAACTGTTATAAAAATTGTAACTACAATGCAATTGATAAAAAAGATGGTCATATAAAATATGATGAATGTTTTCAATGTTTAGATTGTGTACAAATTTATAGTGATGATAAACTGTGTAAAATTCTAATAAAAAATGCAAAAGATAAAAAGATTACATCATGGAGAAAAACAAATGACTAAGATATCAAGAAGAAAGTTTTTAAGTATTTCGGCTATTTGTTTAGTTACTCCTTTATTATCAAAAGATACAAGACTTGAACAAATTACTTGGGAAGGTGTGGCGTTAGGTGCTCCTTCTACTATGACATTATATCATCATAATATTTCTTATATTAAAAAAATATTAAAAAAATGTGAGGAAGAAATTCTTAGACTTGAAAATATTTTTTCTTTATATAAAGATAATTCAAGTATTAATCAACTAAATTCTAAGGGATATTTAAATAATCCTCCAAAAGAATTATTAGAACTAATCTCTTTTTCCAATACAATTTCCAAACAAACAAACGGAGTATTTGATATTTCTATTCAGCCATTATGGAATGCTTATTCAAAATATTCTAATAATGAAAAAATATTAAAACAAAAAGTAAAAGAAGCAAAAAAATTAGTTTCTTATAAAAATATCTTTTTTAATGAAAAACAAATTAGACTCAATAAAAAAAATATGGCCATAACATTAAATGGTATAGCACAAGGCTATATAAGTGATAAGATAAGTAATTTACTTAAAAAAGAAGGTTTTATGAATGTCTTAGTAGACTTAGGTGAAATTAATGCTATTGGACAACATCCACAAAAAAGAGATTGGAATATTTTAACACCTTATTTAAAAAATCAAGATTATATTCAAATAAATAATGAAGCAATGGCTAGTTCAGGAGCATATGGAACAAGATTTAATAAAAAATATCATCATTTGATAAATGCAAAAAAAGCTGTAAGTGTAGATTATATAAATTCAGTTACTGTACTTGCAGAAAATGCAACATTAGCAGATGGTTTAGCAACAGCATTAGCTGTGATTTCTAAAAAAGAAAGAGAAAAGCTTATGAAGATATACCCTAAAGCTAGAGTATATCTTTCATAAATTTTATTAATCGTTTGCGATATCTAACATTGCTTCACCATGTTCAGCAACGATTTTTTGAGTAATTTTGTATGAACAGAATTTTGGTCCACACATTGAACAAAACTCAGCTTCTTTAAATACATCTTGAGGAAGAGTTTCATCATGATATTCTCTAGCTCTATCTGGGTCTAAACAAAGTTCAAATTGTCTATTCCAATCAAAACCATATCTAGCATCAGACATTTCATCATCAATATCTCTTGCACCTTTTCTACCTCTTGCAATATCAGCAGCATGAGCAGCAATTTTATATGCAATAATCCCATCTCTAACATCAGCAGCATTTGGTAAACCTAAGTGCTCTTTTGGTGTTACATAACAAAGCATTGAAGCTCCATGCCATCCACCAACAGCCGCACCAATTGCAGATGAAATATGATCATAACCAGCAGCAATATCAGTTACTAATGGTCCTAAGATATAGAAAGGAGCTTCATGACAATACTCTTTTTCTAATTTCATATTTCTTTCAATTTGATTTAAAGGAACGTGACCTGGTCCTTCAATCATAACTTGAACATCTTTTTCCCATGCTCTTAGAGTTAATTCTCCAAGAACTTTAAGCTCAGATAATTGTGCAGGATCAGAAGCATCTGCTAAACAACCTGGTCTTAAAGAATCTCCTAAAGATAAAGAAACATCATATTTTCTACAAATTTCTAAAATATCATCAAATGCTTCATAAAATGGGTTTTCTTTATGGTAATGCATCATCCATGCAGCCATTAAAGAACCACCTCTTGAAACGATTCCCATTTTTCTTTTTGCAACATTAGGCATATTTTCAAGTAAGAAACCTGCATGAATTGTAAAGTAAGAAACACCTTGTTGTGCTTGTTTCTCTAAAACTTTTAACATAACATCAATAGATAAATCTTCAATTTTATCTTTACAGTCATGTAAGATTTGATAAATTGGAACTGTTCCAATAGGTACAGTTGAATGCTCAATAACTGCTGTTCTAATAGAATCTAAGTCACCACCTGTACTTAAATCCATAATAGTATCAGCACCATATTTTAAACATACATCAACTTTTTCAATTTCACCAGCTACATCAGAAGCTAGTGCAGAAGAACCGATATTTGCATTAATTTTACAAGATGAAGCAATACCAATTGCCATTGGAACTACATGTTTATGATTTACGTTTGCTGGAATAATTAATCTTCCTCTTGCAATTTCAGATCGAATAACTTCTGGATCTACTTTTTCAATTTTTGCAACGTATTCCATATCTGGAGTAACAATACCTTGTCTTGCATAATACATTTGAGTTCTAACTTTATCATTTTTATGATTTTCTAACCATTCTCTCATTTTTAAAAATCCTATAATATTTATTTAATTTTCGATTATAGCCAACAAATGTTTAGAGAAGCAAAAATTCTCTTATAATTTAGACTTATTATTTATGTAAGTTTCTTTTCTATATAATAATTGCTTATGTCATAAAGATTTTAGGAATGTAATTACAATGAAAAAAACATTAGATGAAAAAATTGATTCTTTACCACCCTTACCTCAAAGTATTCTTGAGTTAGAGGACTTTAGAAACTTAGACAATCCAACAACAGAAGAGCTAATTAAAATCATAGAAAAAGATCCATTAATGATTACTACAATTTTAAGAATAGCCAATTCTAGTATGTATGGGTTTAGAAGCCAAGTTGAAACATTAAGTAGAGCAATTAACTTATTAGGTATAAATTTTACTATTTCAATTGCAATTGGTTCAGTTGTTCAAAATACCCTAAAATCTAATTTAAGTGCATATAGTATTAGTAATGATAAGTTTATATATATCTGTGCACTTGCATCTGAGATTATAAATATTTGGGTTTCTCAAATTGATAAACAATTAAAAATTAAACTATTAATGCCAGCATTTTTACAAGAAATAGGTAAATTCATAATTTCTGACTTTATACAACAAAATAAATTAGAAGATAAATTTAAAGAAGAACTAAATAGTGAAAAAAGTATCTCTGATTGTGAAAAAGAGTTTACAGGATTAACAAGTTCTAAGGTAACTGCAAATATATTTAAATATTGGTCTTTTAGTCCTAACCTAATTTTACCAATTGCGTATGTTGATAAGATACAAGAATGCCCATCAAGCTTTGCTAAGTCTGCTCAAATACTAGAGATTACTAAAATTTTAACAGATATTAGAAATCCTTTTAATGAAAAAGCAATAGAAAATGCTGTTAATAAAGCAATAGACTATAATTTTGACACTGAAATTTTGTTAACTTCAATTAAGCAAATCAAATCAAAACTAAAATAAATACTTAACTTCAGCATAAGTAAAATTCCTATATAATATGTAACTTTTTTACACAAGGGAATTTTATTGTTAGATGTTACACTAATAGTTCTATGTGCAGGTAACTCCTCGAGGTTTGAACATAAAACAAAGAAACAATGGATTAGAATTGATAATGAGCCATTATGGCTAAATGTTACAAAAAGATTAAGTACTTATGCTAATTTTGATGAAATTATAATTACTTCTCATTCTAATGAACTAAAATATATGCAAAACTTTACTGATGACTACACTTTCGTTGAAGGTGGTCAAACCAGACAAGAATCAATAAAAAACTCATTACAAAATGCTACTAGTAAATATGTAATGATAACAGATGTTGCAAGAGCATGTATCCCTTATAGTGTAATAAACAATCTATTAGAAGAAAAACAAAATGCAGATTGTATTGTTCCTGTTTTAAATGTTTCTGATACCGTAGTTTATGGTGAAGATACAATTAATAGAGACAACGTAAAACTTATTCAAACTCCTCAGCTTTCAAATACCAAAATTCTTAAAAATTCTCTTTTAACAGATGTTGAATATACAGATGATAGTTCTGCTATAAAAGCAAATAATGGAACTATTAAATATATTCAAGGAAGTACTAAAAGTAAAAAACTTACTTTTGGTGATGAATTAAAAGATATTGATTGTTTAAAACCTGCTTCAAATAATTTTTTCACAGGTACAGGTTTTGATATTCACCAATTTGAAGATAACAAAGAGATGTATCTTGGTGGTGTTTTATTAGATTGTGATTTTGGATTTAAAGCGCATAGCGATGGTGATGTATTAATTCATTCAGTAATTGATGCTCTTTTAGGAGCAGCTGGTGCTGGAGATATTGGAGAGTTTTTCCCAGATACAGATGAAAAATATAAAGGAATAGATTCTAAAATCTTACTTCAAGAGATAGTCTCTTTTATTTATAATGTTGGGTATGAAATAGTAAATATTGATTTAACTATTATTGCCCAAAAACCAAAAATAAACCCTGTTAAAAATGAAATAAAAAGTTCAATGGCTAAGTTATTACAAATTGATAAACAGTTTGTAAATATCAAAGCTACAACAGCAGAAAAGATGGGATTTATAGGAAGAAGTGAAGGCGTTGCTGTACAAAGTATTGCAACATTGAAATATTACAACTGGAAATGAAATGAATATATTAATTATAGAAAATGAAATTTACTTAGCACAAAAAATTGTATCAAGATTATTAGATGATGGACATAGCTGCGACTATATTGAATCACCAAATATTGATAACCTAACAAAAGAGTATGATATTATACTTTTATCTACATCTTTACCTTCTGCTTTATGCAAAAGTATTATAAAAAGATATAAAGAGATTTCTATAATAATTTTATTAGTTTCTTATATTTCAGATGAAACAGTAACTAATCCAATTAAAGATGGTGCTAAAGACTATATAATGAAACCATTTATTATGGATGAATTAGTTAGAAAACTTTATCATTATAAAGAGTGTAGATCAATAAAAAGAGAACTTCAAACGCTAAGAGATTATGTAAAGTTTGTAATGTCTGATATTGATACATCAGATGTTTTATTACCTCCTTCATTTCCAATATTAATAGAATCAAATTCTCAAATGTGTTCAGATAAATTAGTATTTGAATTATCAAGAAAAATTGATATGCCAATTACATTTATTTCATTAAACTCAACTACATGGCAAAAACAAATAAATGCAGTTCAATTTAAATCTATAATTTATCTTACTGATTTTCATACATTAAAAAGAAATGCAAAAGAGAATCTAATTAAACTAATTGAAGATAAAGATTGTATTATTTCATCACTTGAAACAGAAGTTGATTTCCCTCATAGAAAAATTGAGTTTAATAATAATAATCAACTAATTACAAATACAAATATTATGACAATAAATGATTATGTAAAATTAATGGTTTTATCATACCAAACAAAATATCCAGATACAGAGTTATCAAAAAAATTAGGAATTTCAAGAAAATCTCTTTGGGAAAAGAGAAAAAAACTTGGAATAGAAAAGAAAAAGTAAGGACAAAAATTGAATTTAAGAAAGTTTTTTTTAACAGTAGGATATTCAGGGCTTTTTCCTAAAGCACCAGGAACAGCAGGTTCATTTGTATCACTATTAATAGGTTTAGTTTTAGTTCAATACTTACATGTATCAACAATTTTTTTATTATCTCTGTTAATAAGTGCATTAGCCGTTAAACAAATAGATATTTATGAAAAAGAAACAGGTGAACATGATAGCAAAGAGATTGTAATCGATGAATTAGCTGGTATGTGGATAACTTTATCAATTTGTTGGATAAATATTGAAAGTACATCTTCAATGATTATAGTAGCTACTTTAGCATTCTTTTATTTTAGACTTTTTGATATTTGGAAACCTTCATTAATTGGTAAAATTGATAGAGATGTAAAAGGTGGATGGGGAGTTATGGGTGATGACCTATTAGCTGGAATTGCTGCAGGTATTGCAACAGTTGGAACTTATCAACTTATCCAAATGTTCTTAGTATAAAAATAAGAATATAAATAAAAAAAGGGGGAAGAGTTTAACTCTTCCCCCTTTTTTATACCTAAATTCTAAAGTAAGATTGTTAAAGAATTTATTGTTTTACATAAGGTCAAGGCGAAGTTCTAAATTTAAAAGGAGTGTACATTAAGTACATGACGAATAAATTTAGAACTTCAACGCAGAGATTATGGAAATAAAATGAATTATTTCACAATCTTAGCGAATTCGTTAAAGATGTATTTAGACTCATGAGGACCTGGTGAAGCCTCTGGGTGATGTTGTACTGAGAAAATATCTTTATTCTTATATTTAACACCTTCAATAGTATTATCAAATAAGTTTTGGTGAGTGATTTCAGCAATTTCTATAATATTATCAGGAACATTATAGTTATGGTTTTGTGCAGTAATTTCTACTACATTACTTGGATTTACAACTGGATGATTTCCACCATGTTGTCCAAATTTTAATTTATATGTATCATATCCATGAGCAATAGATAACATTTGGTGTCCTAAACAAATTGCGAACATTGGAATGTTTGCATTTATAAGTTTTTCAACTTCTGCTTTTTCTTTAGTTAAAGTAAGTGGATCACCTGGACCATTTGATAAGAAGATACCACCAATTTCTTTTGCTTCAAATCTAGCAATTAAATCTTCTGCTTTAAACGATGATGGAATAACTTCAACTTCAAGACCTGATTGAACTAATTCATTTAAGATATTTCTTTTAACACCAAAATCAACAACAAGAACTTTTTTATCACTCATCATTGCTTTATTATATGCCATTTCAGAATGATTCCAAGCACCAAATTTATGAACATATGCTTCTTTTGTAGATACTTGTTCAATATAGTTGATATCTTCAATTCTAGGACTTGCAGCTAATTGTTTAGCTAACTCATCTTTATCGTGAATTTCAGTTGATGCAATCATCATCATTGCACCTTCATCTCTTAACATTTTAGTTAAATATCTTGTATCTATTTCACAAATACCTAAAACATTATGCTCTTTTAGTAAAGAATCTAAAGTATCTTGTGCTCTAAAGTTTGAGTAATCATTATGGTAATTTCTTACTAATACACCTTTACAGTGACAATTTCTACTTTCCATATCATTGTCATTTACACCAACATTACCAATTTCTGGCATTGTAAATGTAACAAACTGTCCAGCGTAAGATGGATCAGAGATTATTTCTTGGTATCCTGTTAATGACGTATTAAAAACTATTTCACCAACAGATGTTCCTGTTGCACCAAATGATTTTGCTTCTAAAAATGTACCATTCTCTAAATATATCCATACTCTTTGCATATTATATCAATCCTCTCTTTATTAATTCTTCTTCATATAAACTATGATAAATTTGCTCATAGTCATCTGTACCTGGTATTAACTTTCTTTTATAGTTTTTAAGTTTAGCTATAACATCTGAATCAGCTTCCTCAAAACCTTTCATAAATTCATCAATCGAAGCAAAAATTACATTTTTGATTTGATTATCTGAACATGTATAATGAATAAAATCTTCATCCCATAAATAATCTAATATTTGGTGAGCAATATCTGAAAACCTATCTTCATTATTTAAAATAACACCATAATCATTAGCTAATCTTTTTTTAGTCATCCAAAAAAGTTGTCTTCTATCTGCATTGTGGAATTCTATTTCTTCTTCTTGTGCATCTAAAATTTCATTAACTTTTTCATCAAGATCATATTCTTTATCAATATCAGCATCTAATATTTTTTCAATTTCAGCTTCAATACTATGTTTTTCTTTTCTAATTTCAACGAATTCACAAGTGATTAAATCTCTTGTGATTCTTCTTGAAATATATGGTGTATGATGTGTTTTCATTCTCATAAAAAATTACCCCCTAATAATTGTGTCGGCTCTTTCTGGTGAAGTTGATACAATCCCTACTCTTACAGATGTAACTTCTTCGATTTTTTCAATATATTTTTTAGCATTTAAAGGTAGAGCATCAAAATCTCTAGCACCAGCTAATGTATCCCAACCGTCAAATTCTTCATAAATTGGTTTAACATTTTCTAAATCTGATGGCATATAATCAATTCTTTGCCCATTTAAATCATAAGCCACACAGATTTTAATTTTAGGGAATCCATCTAAAACATCAAGTTTCATTAAAGATAATTGATCACAACCATTTAATCTTGCAGCATGTTTAACAGCAATAGCATCAAACCAACCACATCTTCTTCCTCTTCCTGTTGTAACACCTACTTCTTTACCAATATCAGCAATCTTTTGACCTTCTTCTGTAAAATCTTCAGAAGGGAAAGGACCATTACCAACTCTTGTAGTATAAGCTTTAACAATACCTGTAACTTGTCCAATATCTTTTGGAGATATTCCTAAACCAGTACAAGCTCCTGCACTTACAGTTGAAGAAGATGTAACATAAGGATATGTTCCATGGTCAATATCAAGTAAAGTACCTTGTGCACCTTCTAATAAAATTCTCTTATCAGAATCAATTGCATCCCAAACCATAATTGTTGTATCTGCAATAAATGGAGCTAAAGCATCTTTATAAGATGTTAATAATTCTAATAATTCGTCTTTATTAGGAGTTGGGATTTCTAATACATTGAAAATCGCTTTATTTTGTTCAAAGAATTCAATAATTGATTCAGTTAATTTACTAGGGTTTAATAATTCACCAACTCTAAATCCTGTTCTTGAAATTTTCTCAGCATAAGCAGGTCCGATTCCTTTTCCAGTTGTACCAATAGCTTTATCACCTTTTAGTCTCTCTTTAGCTTGGTCAATTAAAGCATGGTATGGTAGGTTTAAATGTGCTTTATCAGAAATAAATAATCTTCCTTCTAAATCATTAAACTGTTCCATTTCTTTAATAATTGATTCAGGAGATAATACAACTCCATTTCCAATAATATTAATAGCTTTTGGATTTAAAACTCCAGATGGAATTAAGTGTAATGCGTATCTTACACCATCAACCCAGATTGTATGACCTGCATTGTGTCCACCTTGACTTCTACAAACCATATCATAATTTTGGGCAAGCATATCAACCATCTTACCTTTACCTTCGTCACCCCATTGTATTCCTACAATTAAATCTGCTTTACTCATATTAATCCTCTAAAATTTTTAATAAACTATCTGTATACAATGCAAAACCTAATGAAGACATACCTTCACTTGAATACATTCCACCCTTACATACTGTAAGATTATCTTTTATAACTCTATAATAAATACCATCATAATATTTTAATGAACCATAATATAATGGTGCAATAATAATATTTGAATAATTCACTTCATTTGCTTTTTCAAGTAATTTTTCTAATTCAGCTTTTATTGATGCAGGTACTAAAGCAATTACTTCTTCTAAATCACTAATGTTTTTAACTTTTATTAATTTATCAAGCCAATCACATTTTAATTTAAATAATGATGCTATCTCTCCATTTTTAAATAATTCAATATCAATATTTAACTCAAGTGCAACAAGTTTTGGAATATTAATATTAGAAATTTGTAAAATTGGCTCTATATTTAATGATTTTAAAATATCAACTGTTAAATTCATAATATCAGCGATATTATTATGTCCAACCCATTCACAACCAATTTGGTACTCTTCTGTTGATGGATAAGTAAAGATTGGTTGAACATAGAACCATTTTTTATGGTCTGTAGTTCTTCCTAATCTTTTTGAAATAATTCTAACTACATCTAAAGTAGAATCAGCTCTTAATGAAACTTGTTCATTTTGCTCATCAGAAAACTTAATTAGTTTTTTTTCACATTCAATTGATTGATGTTGTGAATATGAGAAATTAGGAGTTAGAATCTCTTCAAAATCTCTATTATCTAATATTTCACAAACTTTATTTTCTAAGGCTCTTTTTGCTTTAGCAGATTTACCAAAGTATAATCTACTACCATTTGGAATTTCATGTTCAAAAATCATAAGAATTAATTACCTTTGAACATTTTTGTTGAAAACACTTTACTAGCCGTTCCATCAAAAGTTCTAACACCTAATTCATCTAAAGCTAACTCAACAGTATTTACTGCCCATGAAGCTTCATTGTCTTCAACTAATCCCATATGATTAATTCTAAAAATTAATGATTTTATATGATCTTGTCCACCAGCAATATTAACACCATATTTAGTTTTTAATATTTTTCTAATAGCAGGTGCATTTTCTGTATAAATAGTTGTCATAGCATTTGCAGGAGTTTTTGGATAAATCTCACAACCAATTGCAAGTAATGCTTCTCTTGTAGCACTCGCTCTTAATGCTGTTTGTTCATATAAAGCATCAAAACCACCATTATTTTTAATATTAGATAAAATTTCTCTTAATCCAATAATTAATGTTGTAGCTGCTGTCCATGCTGTAGTATTAGTTCTTTGTTTTTTAATTTCTGTTGCTAAATTAAAATAAAAACCTCTAGATTTTTTCTCAATTTTTGAAACTGCATCATTTGATAATCCAATAATTGCTAATCCTGGAGGAAGCATTAATGCTTTTTGACTTCCAGTGATTACTGCGTCTAAATTAGAAACATCAATTTTTTCAACACCAATTGCTGTAATTCCATCTGCAACAATCATAATATCTTTATTATATTCTTTAACTGCTGCTGCAATCTCTTCAACAGGGTGTCTTAAACCACCTGCACTTTCACATAATTGAATAAAAATAGCATCTATATCACTATCAGCTTTAACTGCTTCTAATACAGATTCAACACTAACAGGAGTATTCCACTCATTTTTAATTTCACTGTAATCAATATCAAAAGCTTTACAAATCTTTCCAAATCTTTCACCAAACTTACCTGAATTTATAGTAAGGGCTTTTTTATGTGTTAAGTTTGTGATACAAGCTTCCATTGCTCCTGAACCACTAGATGCAAGCATTACAACTTCATCCATTCCATATAGTTCAAATAATAACTCTCTAGTTTCTGCAAAAATAGCTTCAAATTCTGGAGTTCTATGATGTATTGTAATATCAGCCATAGCCTTTCTTACAAATTCTGGTACTGGAGTAGGACCTGGAGTTAATAGCATTTTACTTTCCTTATTTCTTTCTTTGTAGCAAATCGAAATATTTTATCTAATTTTTTATTACGAAGAGGTTAAGCATTTTTTTGTAAATTTTTCAAAACTCTTGACATTTAGTACTAACTAGTAGTATAATCCTTCAAGGAGTTAAAAGATGAATAATAAAAGTTCAAAAAGTTATGGAAATAGAACTGATAAATCTATGAAAACTGTTGTTAGATTAGAAAGAGTTCGATTAAAAATTACCAATAAAACTGTAAACTATTTATCTGCTAACAACCTAACATTTAATCAATTTAAAGTTTTAGAAGTTCTTTATCATAGAGGTAATCTAAATATAGGTTCAATTACAAAACTTATAATGGGAACACCAGGAAATACAACAGTTGTAGTTAAAAATCTTAAAAGAGATGGTTGGATTACATCAATTGCGGATCCTGATGACAAAAGAGCATCTATATTAACAATAACGCAAAAAGGTATTGAAATTATAGAAAAAGTATTTCCAAATCATGCAAAACAATTAAGAGATTCTTTAGATGTTTTAGATGATGAAGAACTAGACACTTTATATGAATTATTAAATAAAGTCTATAAGGCCAATTAAAAAAATTTAAACAAATACTACTAACTAGTAATACAAAAAGGTAAAAAATGAATTTAGTAAAATTAGGATTAGCATCAATTTTAGCAGCAGGTGTATTATATGCAGGAACATACAATGTTGATACAAGTCATTCAAATGTTGGATTTAAAGTAAAACACTTAATGATTTCAAATGTATCAGGAAAATTTGATAAATTTTCTGGTTCGTTTGAATATGATGAAAAAACTAAACAATTAAAAAGTTTAAAGGGAATTATAGATGTAAATTCTGTAAACACTGAAAATGCAAAAAGAGATGGGCATTTAAAATCTGCTGATTTTTTTGATGCTGGTAAATATCCTGAAATTACTTTTACATTAGAAAAAATAAAAGATGATTATGCTTTTGGAAAATTAACAATACATGGTATTACAAAAGATGTAAAACTTGATTATGAAAATAATGGAAGTATTATTGACCCATGGGGAAATACAAGAGTTGGTCTTGCATTAAGTGGAAAATTAAATAGAAGTGATTATGGTCTAGTTTATAACCAAGCATTAGAAGCAGGTGGAGTTGTAATTGGTGAGAAAGTAAAATTAAATATTGAATTAGAAGGAATCTTAGCTAAGTAATTAGCTAAGAAAAATTATGAACCCAACACTATTTATTTCACATGGCGCACCAAATATAATTTTAAGTGATATAAAATCAAAAAAAAATATTAGAAAATTAGCTTTAGATATAAAAATACCAAAATATATAATTATATTTTCAGCACACTACTTAACTAATGATTTAAAAATCATATCACCTAAAGTAAATAAAATCATGTATGATTTTTATGGTTTTGAAGATGAATTATATAAAGTCCAATATGAAGTAAATAGTGATGAGAATCTAACACTTAATCTTATTGATAAACTAAAAAAACAAAATATAGATATATCAATAGATGAAAATAGAAAAAGCTATGACCATGGTGTTTGGAATGTATTAGCATTAATGTATGATAAGTTGTCAATTCCAGTACTACAAATAAGTATTCCAAAATCTTTTAGTCCAAAAGAGCTTATGGATTTAGGAGAAAAACTTCAAATATTTAAAGATGAAGCATTGATTATTTGTAGTGGTGGAATTACTCACAATTTAGCTGATATGAGTATGGATTTAAGAATAAAAGATTATGCAAAAAAATTCAATAATGATATTGTAGATATTATTGAAAATGAAAGAGAAGATGATTTAATTAAAATTGAAAAAAATATAAATTTTTATAAAAATCATCCGACAAATGAACATTTTCTACCTTTATTTATCGCCTATGGAAGTGCTATAAATAAAAAAGGAAAATCATTTAATAGTGAGATGCTTTATTCAAATATCTCAATGCAAAGTTTTATCTTTGATAAATAAAAGGATTTAAAATGTTAAAAAAATTACCAAAAGAAAATATGGGAACATCAAATCTTGGTTGGCTACAGAGTCGATTTCATTTCTCATTTGCAGAATATAGAAACCCTGAAAATATAAACTTTGGAGTTTTAAGAGTTTTAAACGATGATATAATTCATGCAAATTCAGGTTTTGATCTTCATCCTCATTCAAATATGGAAATTATTTCGTATATTGTTAATGGAGAAATTTCTCATAAAGATTCAATGGGAAATGAAGAAGTTCTAAAAGCTGGTGAAGTTCAGTATTTAAGTGCTGGAGATGGTATTTATCATAGTGAACATAATAAAAGCAATAAAGATTTAAGACTGCTTCAAATATGGATAGTTCCTCCAAAACAATCTTTGCCAAGACTTTATGGTTCATATAAATATACACCATCTCAAAAAGAAAATAAACTTCTAAAGATTGTCTCTTCACTAGAAGGAGATTCTAAAGTAAGAATATATCAAGATGTAAATATTTATGTATCACAACTTGAAAAAGCAAAAAGTTTAGATTTTAAAATAGAGAAAAATAGACAAGTTTATTTTGTTCAAATTGAAGGTTCTTCTTTTGTAAATTCTCTTGAATTAAAAGATTCAGATGCAATGCAAATAGTAAAAGAAGAAAATTTACATATAGAAGCTATTTCAAATTCACATTTTTTATTTATTGAGATGAATGAACAATAGATATATAGCAGTTTTTTAAAAATCATTTATGGTACAATCTTAAAAAACTTATATAGGTATTCTAAAATCATGAGAATAAAAATACTATTAAATGGCGTTGGACGTATTGGAAAAGCTATTTTAAAACAAATAATCAATAATAAAAACTTTGAAATTGTAGCCATAAATGAGATTAATCCATATATTGAAAATATTGTTTATTCTATTAATTATGATTCAACATATGGAAACTTATCGGATAAATTTAAAATAGTAAATGATAACTTTATACAAAATAGTAATGCAAAAATTAAAATATTAAATCACAAAAACTTAACAGATATAAATCTAGATAATATTGATATTATAATAGATGCAAGTGGGAAAAAAGAAGATAAAAATATCTTGAAAAACCTTCCTATTCAAGCTATTTTTCTAACACATCCAAATGCAAATGCTGATATAAATATAATCCTAGGGGCAAATGAAAAAGATCTTGCCCCAAATATTCATAAAATAATATCAACAAGCTCTTGTAATGCAACAGCACTTTTACCTGCATTAAAATTAATCAATGATACAAAACAAATAGTTTGCGGAGATATTGTTACAATTCATCCTTTATTAAATCATCAAAGAGTACTTGATGGACATTTTGTAGGAAGTGCTACAAGAGATGTTGAGTGCAATTTTGAGTTTGGTCGCTCTTCCACTCAAAATATTATTCCAAATAAAACAACTACAATAACAGCTTGTTCTTTAGTATTAAAAGAGATTAATTCAGATTTAATATCATCAAGTTCGCTAAGAGTTCCAACTGATACAGTTGGTGCTATAAATGTTACTTTATTTACAAAAGAAAAATGTTCAAAAGATGAGATTATAAATTTATTTAATGAATATGAAAAAAATCAAGAGTTTCCAATTTTATTAAATAACTATGAACCTTTAGTATCAAGTGATTTTAAAAAAGAGAATAAAACTACAATAATAGATCACAGATATACAGATGTTAAAAACAATAATATGATAAAACTTTTAGTTTGGTATGATAATGAATGGGGATATGCTTCAAAAGTTGTAGATATTTTAAAATTCTATATAAGTCAAAATTCTAAATTATCTACTTAATTTTTTTTGCTTTTTATCTTCATACATTCTATCATCAGCAATAGCTATTATACCTTGAACAGTTTGTCCATCAACACCATATTCTGCACAACCAAATGAAGCCTGAATTTCAATACATAATTCATCATTAGTATATAAATTATTTTCAAGTTTAGTACTAATTTTTTCAATAAGAACACTTGCTTCTATTGCTGAAGTTTCTGGTAATAATAAAACAAATTCATCGCCACCAGTTCTAAAAAAGTAATCACTTTCTCGAATTGATTCAGATACAAGTTTTGTAAATAAGACTAAAATATCATCACCAATATGGTGACCAAAAGTATCATTAACATATTTAAACTTATTTAAATCAATTACAATTAAACTTAAATTATGACTGTAACGTTTTGTATTTTTTATAAGTAATTCTGAATATTCATCAAATTTTTTTCTATTATAAATACCTGTTAAACTGTCAGTATTACTTATTTTTTCCAAATTATTATATGAAAGTATTAACTCTTCATTTTGTCTATTAAATGCTTGTTCAATTTCTTTTACTTCTTTTATTGATGTATCAATTAAAACTTTTTTTTCTAAATCATTATGATTTGTTATTTTATTCATTTGAAAAATAAGACTTTTAATTGGTTTTACAAAATATTTTTTAAGAAGAACATACCACATACTAAAAAAGACAATGATTACTAGTAGAAATAGAATACTTGCCATTACAAGAATCTCTTTTAATGAAATTTGTAAATTCAAAATAGGATATTCCATTAATAAAACAGCAGCAGTTTCTCCTTCTTTTGAAGAAGTATGACATTGTAAACACTCTTTTGCATAAATAATAGGTGATGCAAATATTACATTATCTTCATGCCTACTTATATCAGCTTTTTTATTCTCAAAAACATCTTTTACAAAACTTGAAGAGCTTTCATTTGGTTTTATTATATTAATATTTGCAGAAGGGATACTATGTTCTAAATTTCTTACAAGTTCAGATAAAGACTCTTTATTCCCACCATTTTTCATTACTGTATAAAGGTTTTGAAATACTAAATCTGCCATAACACCTGCATCATTTTTAATGCTTTTTTCTATACTACTTGATTGAATATAAGTACCATATAAAATAAACAATGAAACAATTAAACTCATTGAAATAATTATTGTATTTCGTATAAATTTATTGTACGAGATTGTTTTCTTCATTATTTTCCCTGTAAAAAAATATAATACTTAAGGTTCTAAAACAAGCAGTATTATTTAAATATAATTAAAAAATATTTTGTTCAAAAAAAAAGGCAAGTTCAAAAGAACTTACCCTTTTTCTTTTAAAATATAGAGTCTAGATAAACTCTACACCTTTTTCACCCTCTGCAATTTCACCAATAATATAACCATCAGTGTTTGCTAATACAGCATCTACATTTGCAGGATTAACTACAAGAACCATACCAACACCCATATTGAATGTTCTGTACATTTCTTCTAATTCTACATGTTGTCCCATAAATTCAAAGATTGGTAATACTCTAATAGAATCTCTTTTTACAACTGCTTTTAAATTATCAGGTAAAACTCTTGGTAAGTTTTCTGTAATTCCACCACCAGTGATATGAGCTAAAGCATTAATGTTTTCTTTATTAGCTTTGAATTCTTTTACATAAATTCTAGTTGGTTCTAATAAAACATCAGATAATTTTTTACCTTGGAAATCATCATCTAAAGTCATTCCTAATTTTTCTAATAATAGTTTTCTCACTAGTGAGAACCCATTTGAATGAACACCAGAAGATGGTAATGCAATTAAAGTGTCCCCTACTGCAATTCTTTCAATTCTATTTAATTCATCTTTTTCTGCAATTCCAACACAAAAACCAGCTAAATCAAAATCACCCTCTTTATACATACCTGGCATTTCAGCAGTTTCACCACCAACTAAAGCACACTCAGATCTAATACAACCCTCTGCAATACCTTTTACAACATCAGTAGCTTCATCAACATTTAATTTTGCAGTTGCATAATAATCTAAGAAGAATAATGGCTCACCAAAGTTACATAATAAATCATTTGTACACATTGCAACTAAATCAATTCCAACTGTATCAAACTTTTGAGCATCAATTGCTAACTTTAATTTAGTACCAACACCATCAGTTCCTGATAATATAACTGGTTTTTTGTAACCTTCTGGTAATTCAAATGCACCTGCAAAAGAACCAATTCCACCTAATACACCTGGAATCATTGTTGATTTAACATGTGGTTTGATGTTTTCTACAAACTGATTCCCTGCATCGATATCAACGCCTGCATCTTTGTAACTAACTGTTGCCATTATTCACCTTTTTTTTAATTCTATTTTCTAATCTCTGATTAATTTATAAATTTTTTGGTATTATATCAAAATGTTTATAAATATTAAGGACTATATATAATGAAAGATAATAACGCATTTAATGAAATGATGGTACACATACCATTATGTACACATAAAGAAGCTTCAAATGTACTTGTAATAGGAAGTTCATGTGAAGAATTAAAAACACAGGCTGCTAAACATACATCAAATGTTGAATTTGGTGATGAATCATTACTAACATCAAAAAATGAGAAAAATATCGACGTAATAATTTTAACTGATGTTAAACTTGATGAATTACTTTTAGCAAACATAGATAGAATTTTAAATGAAGATGGATTAATTGCATTTGCAAGTGAATCTTTTTCTAAAAATGAAGCTGGATTAAAAGCAGATTTATTATTAGCAGGAACAAAATTCTGGATTGCTATGCCATTTAAATTTGGACATAACACATCTATTATTGCATCAAAAAAATACCACCCAACTGCTGATTTAGTATTACAAAGATCTGATTTCTTAGATGATTTACAATACTACTCATCAGAAATTCATAATGCATCTTTTGTTTTCCCAGCAGCTGAGCATAAAGCTTTAACTACAATTGCAAAAAGATAATTAACTTTTTTCATTAAATTTAAATAAATCATTATTATTGTAGTATACCTGCATGATTAATGATTTATTTAAAAACGCAATCGCCTTAACAGGTGGAATTTCTACAGGAAAAAGTACTGTTTGTAACTTATTTAAACTACATGGCTTTCTAACAATTGATGCAGATGAAATTGCTCATAAATTATTAGATGAAAATTCAAGCAAGATATCTACTATGTTTGGAGAGCAATATGTACAAGATAATAAAGTTCTAAGAAAAAAATTAGGAACAATAATTTTCTCAAATGAAGAAAATAAACTTAAACTTGAAGCCCTACTTCACCCTCTAATTAAAGAAGAGATAATTAAACAATCAAGAATTTTTGAAAGTCAAAATAAACCTTATTTTGTTGATATCCCACTATTTTTTGAAAAAATGAACTATCCAATAGCAAAATCTTTAGTAATTTATACTCCAAAAGAGACTCAAGTACAAAGATTAATGAAAAGAGATAATATTGATGAAAAAGAAGCTCTTCTTAAAATTTCAAATCAAATGGATATTGAAGAGAAAAAGAAATTAGCTGATTTAGTAATAGATAACTCAAAAGATTTAAAAAATTTACAAAATGAAGTTGAACGAATTATGGGAGAAATTATATGACATATACAAAATACTCTGCAAGTGGAAATGACTTTGTAATCTTTCATACTTTTATAGAAAAAGATTACAGCGAAGATGCAAAAAAATTATGTAATAGAACAGAAGGAATCGGAGCAGATGGTCTTGTTGCATTAGTTCCAAGTAATGATGCAGATTTTAAATGGCTATTTTACAATAGTGATGGAAGTGATGCTGCAATGTGTGGAAATGCTACAAGAGCAGTAGCACATTATGCATATTCAAATGGTTTAGCCTTAAATAAAATGAAATTTTTAACAGGTGCTGGTCTTATTGAGTCAGAAGTTGAAGGAAATATTGTTCAAACACAAATGACTAAACCTATAATTATAAAAGAACCTTTTGAACAAGACGGTTTTACTTGGTACTTAATAGATACAGGTGTTCCACATCTTGTAACAATTGTTGATGACTTACAAAAATATGATCATGACTTATGTTCAAAAATGAGATATGAACATAATGCAAATGTAAACTTTGCAAAAATTGAAGATAAAATCATAAAAGTTCGAACATATGAAAGAGGAGTTGAAGGTGAAACATTAGCTTGTGGAACTGGAATGGTAGCTTGTTTTTTAAGAGCAAATGATTTAAATTTGGTTGATAATAAAACTTTTGTATATCCAAAAAGTGGTGAAGAATTAACAATATCTAAAATAAATGATTCAATTTATTTTAAAGGTGCTGTAAAAAAATCTTTTACTACAAATATAGATTAATCAATATGAAAAAACTTTTTTTAATATTTCTTTTATCTTCAATATTTGCTATCAGCTCTTTTTCAAAAGGTATGCCTAGTGAATATTATGAGATAAAAACAGTAAAAGAATCAAAAAAATACTTTTTTGAGTATATATATAAATTAATAGAGAATGAAAATCTTAAGATCTTAAATGAAAGAAAATTTGTAAAAAATATTCTAAGTTCAAATATTTTAAATATAAATATGAATTCAAAAGAATTCGCAAAATTATTAGAAATAAAAAAAAGATACAGAATAAAAAAAATCTATGATTTAAATGAATATATGAGAAAAATTGATATCGTTCCACCTTCGATGGCATTAGCACAAGCAGCAGTTGAAAGTGGTTGGGGGAAAAGTAGATTTATAAAAGAAGCAAATAATATCTTTGGTCATTGGACATATAATCCAGAAATTGGAATGATTCCAAAACAAAGAGATGAAGGTGCAAATCACTTTATTAGAATTTTCAAAACATTACAAGATTCTATATCTGCATATATTTTAAATCTTAATAGAAATAGAGCTTATAAACTATTTCAAAATACAAGATTACAAGAGCGTAAGAATAATAAAAATCCAAGTGGTTTAGTTTTATCAAATACTATGATTAATTATTCTGGTATTGGTGAAGAGTATCTAATGATATTAGAAGATATGATTGTTAAAAATAAATTAAGTAACTATGATAAAAGATTTTATCAAAAATTAAATACTAAAAAATAAAGGTTATAAAAATGAAATTTCCAGCTCCATTAAAATCAGACTCTATTAAAATCATGCTTCTTGGAAGTGGTGAATTAGGAAAAGAAGTTGTAATTGAAGCTCAAAGATTAGGTATTGAAACAATTGCAGTTGATTCATATAATAATGCACCAGCACAATTAGTTGCTAATAAATCATATACAATAAATATGAAAAATGAAAATGAGATTTTAGATGTAATTAGAAGAGAAAATCCTACTTATATTTTACCAGAAGTTGAAGCTATTAATATTGAGGCTTTATTTACAGCTGAAAAAGAAGGTTACCACGTAATACCAAATGCAGATGCGGTTAATAAAACTATGCATAGAAAAAACATTAGAGAATTTGCAGCAGTAGAACTTGGTCTTCCTACAAGTAAATATGAGTTTGTTACAACTTTTGATGCATTAAAACAAGCAGCAAATAAAATTGGATTCCCATGTGTTATTAAACCAGTAATGAGTTCATCAGGTCATGGTCAAAGTATTGCAAAAAGTGCAGATGACTTAGAAAATTCTTGGGAATTAGCAAAAGAAGCAAGAGGTGATGCTAGTGAATTAATCGTTGAAGAGTTTATTACTTTTGATTATGAAATTACAATGTTAACAGCACGAAATGGTAAAGATACAGTATTTTGTGAACCAATTGGACATATTCAAGAAGATGGAGACTTTATCTTTTCATGGCAACCAATGAATATGAGCGAAATTGCAAAAAAGAAATCTCAAGAAGTTGCAAAAAAAATCACTGATGGATTAGGCGGAAGAGGAATTTTTGGGGTAGAATTATTTGTAAAAGGTGATGATGTTTATTTCTCAGAAGTAAGCCCAAGACCACATGATACGGGTATGGTTACTATGATTTCTCAATCACAAAGTGAATTTGCTTTACATGTAAGAGCAATTTTAGGATTACCTTTAGATTATATTGATTATGGTGCAGGTGCAAGTGCTGCTTATAAAGCTAGATCTGATAGTTTTAATCCAACAATTGATATCTTTGATTCATCATTTACAAAAGATTCAATTATTAGAGTATTTGGAAAACCTCAAAGTCATGTAGGAAGAAGAATGGCAGTAGCACTTGCTTTTGATAAAGATTCAAGTGATAGAGCATTACAAAAAGCTAAAGAAATTATTGGAAATTTTACTGATAAATAATCACATAACCTATATCAAAAGATATAGGTTATTCCTATAAAAAAATTATAACCCCAACAAAACCAATAAATATAACAAAGCATATTATTGTAATAAGTTTATGAAAACAATGATTTAGAATTATTGAAATTTAACTGCGTTTTCAAGCTTCTTCTTATTAAAAATAACTTAAAATTATAAAATTAATAACCACACCTAATTATACGAGTAGCATAATGAATAAAAACATATTTCGACCTTTTTTTAATGAACAAACTGATGTACTAAATTTTATAAGATACAATACTATTGGAAAAAATAAAAAAGAGTATTTTGATTATACAGCTTCAGGATTAGCATTTAGACAAATAGAAAATAGAATACATGATGTATTAGAAACTTATGCAAATACACATTCAAAAGAATCATCAAATGCTGATATGACAAGTAGTTATTATGAGTTAGCAAGAAAAAATTTATTTAAAAATTTAGAACTAAGTGATGATTTTGCGATTCTTCCAAATGGTTCAGGTACAACAGCTGCAATAAAACACTTTCAAGAATTAATGGGATTATATATTCCTCCAGCTACAAAAAGAAGATATGATATTCAAATTGATAAATCAAAATTGCCATTAGTAATAGTTGGACCTTATGAACATCATTCAAATGAAGTTTCATTTAGAGAAGCATTATGTCAAATAGAAAGAATTAATTTAAATGATGAAGGTCTTATTGATTTAGTACATCTAAAAAATGTTTTAGAAGAAAATAAACACAGAGAAATTTTTGCATCATTTTGTACAGCTTCTAATGTTACAGGTATTATTACACCATATGAAGAAATATCAAGAATTCTTAGAGAATATAAAGCAGTAATATGTTTTGATGCAGCAGCGAGTTCTCCATATATTAATATCCCTTGTCATTTGTATGATGCTTTATTTATGTCTCCTCATAAGCTTTTAGGTGGTCCTGGTTCATGTGGATTACTTGTAATAAGAAAATCTTTAATAAATACAGACTTAGCTCCTACTTTTGCAGGTGGAGGAACAGTTCAATATGTAAATAAAGATAGTCAAATATATCAAAAAAATATTGAAATAAGAGAAGATGCTGGAACACCAGGAATCTTACAACTAATTCGTGCAAGTTTAGCATATCAATTAAGAAATGAAATTGGTTTTGATTTTATAAAAAAACAAAAAGATAAACTAAAAAATATATTTTTAACAGAACTTAAAAATATTGCCAATTGTGAAATTTATGGAAATCAAGAATCAGAAAATATTGGAATAATTTCATTTAATATAAAGGATATCAATCCTTATGATTTATGTTCAAAACTTTCAACTAAAAAAAATATTCAAACAAGAGCAGGATGTTCATGTGCAGGGCCATATGGTCATTATTTACTAGGAATTGATGAATTAGATATCACTAATAGACCAGGATGGATTCGTATATCAATTCACTTCTCACAAAAAGAAGAAGATATATATAATTTACTAAAAGTAATAAAAGAGTCAATATAAAAGGTCAACAGAAATGTTGGCCTTTTTTTTAATAAAAAACAAGCAACACTCATAAAAAACTACAAATCGAAACCCCTATGTATAAACTCCATAAAGCGAAATAAAGAGCGAAAACTAAATCCTAAAGTAAAAGTATAATGTAATAATAAAAAGCTTGTATAGGCAAAATAAAGAGTTAATAATTAGTTAAAAAGATGAAATAAAAAAGAAAGAAATAAGAATAAAAGAATTTGAAAGA
>NZ_JBGUES010000012.1:0-27888 GCF_041821165.1 Poseidonibacter sp.
CTTATATATAATCCATTATGAACAATATAATATTCTTTACAATCTTTATTTTACTCTTTGCATTTCAAACATTTATAATCAAAAAAAGACTTATAAATAAACTTGACTTTAAAAGTAGTTATAAAAAAGCACTTACGTACTTTTTATATATTACATTTATAGGTGCAATTTGTTATCCATTTGCTAGGTATTATCCATATGTACCTAATTGGCTTTATTTTATGCTTTCTTTACCTATTGGTGTAATATTTTTAACATTTGGTATTACTATTATTCATGATTTTGTATCTTTTATATTTAAAAAAACTCCTTTTAAAGAAAATAGACGAGTTTTTTTTAAAAAGAGTATTGATATTGGTGCTATATCATTAGTTGTTGGTACAAATGCAAAAGCAATGGAAAATTCAAAACATATTGAACTTGAAATTGTTCCTGTAAAAATCAAGAATCTAAATAAGTCATATAATATTGTGCAATTAAGTGATATTCATATAGGTGGACTAATTGATAAGCTATTTATTAGAAATCTTGTAGATAGAGTAAATTTATTAGAAGCTGACTTAGTTGTAATAACTGGTGATTTAGTTGATACAAAATTAAAATATGCAAAAGATGCCTTATATGAACTAAAAAATTTAAAATCTACTTATGGTACTTTTTTTATTGTTGGTAACCATGAATATTTTCATGGTGTTCAACCTATAATAGATTATGTTAACTCTTTAGGTATAAAAGTACTTGAAAATGAAAATGTATATATTGGTGAAAAAGGAAATGGTTTTTATTTATTAGGTGTATATGATAGGTTTGGAAATAGATTTGGTGATTATAAACCTGATTTAAATAAAGCTATGATTGGCACATATAATGAACCTTGTGTTTTATTAGCTCATCAACCTAAGTATTTAGAAGAATTAGAATCAACTAAAAATATTGATTTAATTCTTTGTGGCCATACACATGGTGGTCAAATATTTCCTTTTAATTTCTTAGTTAAATTACAGCAACCCTATGTTAGAGGATTAAATCAACATAATGAATTTACACAAGTATATGTAAATAAAGGAACAGGTTTTTGGGGACCACCTATGCGACTAGGGGCTAGTTCTGAAATTACATTATTGCAACTATCATAAATTATTTAGCAATAAATATAAAACTTGCAATTACTGTTACAAATTCAATACTAAATAATATTATGTAATCTTTTTTATTTGTATTAATATTTTTCATCTTTTCTCCTTTTTATAGGAGAAAGAATCTCCTATTAATTTTTTGTTTTTAATATAATATTTTGACTAATTGTAAATCCAAGCATGTCGGACATATAAACCCTTTTATTTTTAAAATTTTGCATAAAAAAAGGGATGTGCCATAAAGCACATCCCTTTAAGAAATAGATAGTATCTAATTTCTAGTCAGCGAATTTAACTTTTTTAGCAGTTCTTTTTCTAACATTTGGATCTAAATCTCTTTTTCTAACTCTTACAGAAACAGGAGTAACTTCAACAAGCTCATCATCTTCAATCCACTCTAAAGCGTTTTCTAAAGACATAACTCTTGGTGGAATAAGCTTAATAGCTTCATCAGCACCTGAAGATCTTACGTTTGATTGTTGTTTTGCTTTAATTGGGTTAACATCTAAGTCATTCCCTTTAGCATGTTGTCCAATTACCATTCCGTTATAAACTTTATCTTGAGGTTTAATGAACATAATTCCTCTATCTTGTAAGTTAAAGATAGAATAACCAACAGCTTCACCATTTTCCATAGAAACTAATGCTCCGTATTTTCTTGATTCAACTGTTCCAGAATGTGGTCTGAATTCTAAGAATGAGTGATTCATAACACCCTCACCTTTAGTTTCAGTTAAGAACTCAGTTCTAATACCGATTAATCCTCTTGCTGGAATTTCAAACTCTAATCTTGTATAACCAGAACCCATTGGTACCATGTTAGTCATATTAGCTTTTCTTTTTCCAAGTTTTTCAATAATTGCACCTGAGAATTCATCTGGTGTATCAATTACTAAGTGCTCAAATGGTTCCATTTTAACACCGTCGATTTCTCTAACGATTACTTCTGGTCTTCCAATACAGAATTCAAAACCTTCTCTTCTCATATTTTCAGCAAGAATACAAATTTGTAATTCCCCTCTACCGTTAACTCTAAATTTACCTTCACCAATTTGATCATAGTTCATAGCAATATTAGTGTTCATTTCAGCAGCTAATCTTTCATCAATTTTATTTGATGTTACGAATTTACCTTCAGTTCCTGCTAATGGAGAATCATTTACTGCAAATGTTACAGATAATGTAGGCTCTTCAATATGCATAGGGTCTAATGGCATTGGGTTAGCAGGATCACAAAGTGAATCACCAACATCAATTGTTTCAAAACCAGCAACAGCAACAATATCACCAGTACCAGCAGTTTTGATATCAAATCTATCAACACCTTTGAAACCAATAAGTTTTGTAACTCTACCTTTAATTTTTTCACCATCAGCTTTAACTAAAACTACAGTTTCACCCATAGAAATAGTACCGTTGAAGATTCTTGCAATACCAATTTTACCAATGAAGTTATCATAATCAAGTGTAAATACTTGTAATTGAAGACCATTTTCATCAGAACCTTTTGGTTTTGGAACTTCTTCTAAAATTGTTGTAAATAATGGAATTAAATTCTCATTTGGCTCATCTAAAGATAATTTAGCGTAACCATCTCTTGCAGCTGCGTATACAACTGGGAATTCTAATTGCTCTTCTGTAGCACCCATTTGATCAAATAGGTCAAATACTTCATCAACAACTCTATCTGGATCTCCACCTGGCTTATCAATTTTGTTAATAACAACAATTGGTCTATGACCTAATTGTAAAGCTTTCTTAACAACAAATTTTGTTTGAGGCATAACACCTTCTTGAGCATCAACTAGTAATAAAACCGAGTCAACCATCTTAAGAACCCTCTCAACTTCTCCACCAAAATCAGCATGGCCCGGAGTGTCAATGATGTTAATTCTTACACCTTCGTAATCAATAGCAGTGTTTTTAGAAAGAATTGTAATTCCTCTTTCTTTTTCAATATCATTACTATCCATTACTCTTTCATCAACACTTTGGTGTGCTGAAAAAGTTCCAGATTGCTTTAATAATTCATCTACTAATGTAGTTTTACCGTGGTCAACGTGTGCGATTACGGCAATATTTCTAATATCTCTCATCTTTACTCTTTTTGTTAATATTTTTCGCGATTATACTAAAAGTAAGCTTAATGTTTAGCAATAACTTTATATTAATTACATATTGATAATAAAAATAAATATATTAAAATTAATTATCACACTTTTTATATTCTTTACTTTGATATAATAACTTAATTTTCAAATAGGTTATAAATATGAATTATCAAGTTGTTTTAGATGAGATTAAAGATGAGATTAAAGACTTTCTAAAAAAGGGAAAGGTTGCAGACTATATTCCAGCACTTGCAAACGTAAAGAAAAATGAGTTTGCTATGAGTATTATAGATTTAGATTTAAATGAATATCATGTAGGTTCGTATGAAAAGAATTTTTCTATTCAAAGTATATCGAAGGTATTTACATTTACTTTGGCTTTATTAAATTATAGTAAAGAGTTATATAAAAGAGTTGGACATGAACCATCAGGTGATCCCTTTAATTCATTGATACAAATTGAACATGAAAATGGTATTCCTCGAAATCCATTTATAAATGCAGGTGCTATTGTTACAACTGATTCATTGTTATCTATATATAAAGAGAATACTTTTGATTATATACTGCAGTTTATTCAAAATATAACTAATGATAAAACAATTAGCTTTGATAATGAAGTTTATACATCTGAATTAAAACATGGGTATAGAAATGTTGCTTTAGTAAATATGATGAAAAGTTTTGGAAATATTGAGAATTTAACAAATAGTGTTATTCAAACATATTTTAAACAGTGTTCAATTAGTATGAATACACAACAACTAGCAAAGTCTATGTTGTTTCTAGCAAATCATGGAATAAATCCTATTAAAAATGAAGTGCTTATAAATGAAGCAAAAGCAAAAAGAATAAACTCTTTAATGTTAACTTGTGGTCATTATGATGCATCAGGCGATTTTGCATATAGAGTTGGACTTCCTGGAAAAAGTGGTGTAGGAGGTGGAATAGTTGCTGTAGTTCCAAAAAAATTAGCAATTTGTGTATATGCTCCTAGATTAAATAAACAAGGTAACTCTTTAGCTGGAACAAAAGCATTAGAGTTATTTACAAGTAAAACAGGTCTTTCAATCTTTTAAACTACTTATTTTAAAATATGAACAAAAATTCATATTTCATTCATAAAGCTTTCATATTCACTTGTTAGTATTCCTTTATAATAAGAAAGGAATACTTTGATTTCAAGTGCATTAAAAGCTTTAAAAGCTAACAAATTAAAAACTACTTTAATATATTTAAGTCTAATTTTTTCAATAGTTTCTATATTTTTAATTAGTTCTATTTCAAATGGTGTAATTGCTATGTACTCATCAATTTTAAAAAATGATGGAAATATCATAGTAACACAGGCAAAAATATCTGATACTTTTTTCTCAAATGTAGATATAAATCTAATAGAAAAAATAAATAAACTTAATAATATAAAAGAAACTTCAGCAATAATTTTTGGAGCATCTCCTGTTGAAAATCTTCCAATTGTAGCTATTTATGGGGTTACTCAAAATCGATTTAAAAATTATAAACTAATAAAAAACTCTTATCCAAATGAAAATGAAGCATTAGTTGGAAAATCTATTTATTCATCTCTTATAAATAAAGAGAATATTCAAATTGCAAATAAGACATTTAAAATATCTGGAGTTTTTGAAAGTTCAATTGGTTTTGAAAATGGTGGAGTGGTTTTAAATATCAAAGAAGCTGGAGAAATTTTCAATAAAAGTGCTTCAATGCTTATGATTAATACAAAAATTGATAGCAATATTGATGAGATAATTAAAGAGATAAAAAAACTAAGTGTAAATATTGATGTGAAATCAAGTCAGAACTTTGTAGATAACTATAATCAATTTAAAATAATCAAAACATCATCAAATATCATCTCAGTAATTGCCTTTTGTATGGGACTTTTAGGGATTGTAAGTATTATGAGTATTACTGTAAATCAAAGAAAAAGTGAATTTGGAATAAAAAGAGCTATTGGTATTCCAATTAGTAAAATCATATTTACTATTATGACTGAAAGTTTTATTATTGGATGTTTTAGTTTTATAAGTGCATTTTTCATATCTCATATAACTTTATATTTTATAAAAAACTCTTCTCATTTACAAGGTTATGTAAATGGTGAAATATCTTCACAACTTGCACTTACTATTTTTGTAACTTCTATTTTAATGGCAATTATAGGTTCTATTGCACCTGCTCTTAATGCAGCTAAAACTGATCCTATTATTTTAATTCAAGGAAATAAAATATGATTAAAGCAACTAATATAACACACTATTATAATAAAGATTTAGCTTTAGATAATATCAACCTTGAAATAAACAAAGGTGAGTTTATAGCAATTGTTGGTCAAAGTGGTAGTGGAAAATCAACTTTACTATCAATATTATCAACACTTTTAAAACCAAGTTCTGGGGATTTAAAGTTTAATGACTTAGATTATTCTGATATTAAAGATATTGATAAATTTAGAAGAGAAAATATTGGTTTTATTTTCCAATTTCACTATTTAATTAACTATTTAACTGTAAAAGAAAATATACAAATTGCAAAAGAAAATGCACAAGAGAGTGAAATAAAAGAGTTACTAGAACTTTTAAATATAAGTGAAATTATAAATAAATTTCCTGATGAAATATCAGGAGGACAAAGACAAAGAGTAGCAATTGCAAGAGCTTTGATAAATAAACCATCTGTAATATTTGCAGATGAACCAACAGGAAACTTAGATTCTAAAAATTCTCAAAATGTATTTAATATATTTAAAGACTTAGCAAAAAATGGTTCAACTATTGTAGTTGCAACACATGATATGTTTTTAGCAAAACAAGCAAATAAGATATATGAGGTGATTGATGGAAAACTTTAATCTTTTTATTCAAAGACATTTTAAAATATCATTAGTTTTTTTTGCTATTGGATTATTTTTTGGATTGATTTATTCTATTAATTTATTAGGTTATTCTATTGATTCACAAACATTAAATCCTGCAAATATGCGTTCAATTCATATAAGTCTTATGCTTTATGGATTTATTCCTTTAATGCTTTCTTATCTTCCTTTTTTACTAATAAATAAAGAAGTAGGTTTTACACATAAAGGATTACACTATTTAAATCTTTTTACAATATTTTGGTATATCTTTTTAATTTTTATGATCAACTCTTTACTGTTTGGGGAAAATAGAGGTTTAGCATTTTATGATTTTGCTTATGAGTTAAATTTTATTTTAGCAATTGCTGGTGTGTTTTATATTATTGCTTTATTTAAATTTATTAAACAATATAAAGTTTTACCATTATGGATAAAAATGTGTTTAAGAGTTGTAATTATTGCACCAATTGCTCTTTTGATTTTGATGAATCCAATTATAGGACAAGTTGAAAGTACAGTTTCAGGACCTCATGGAGATAATACACTTGGTATGAGCTTGGCTTTAATTCCTATTTATTATCTAATTATCAAACTATTAAATAATGGCTCATTTAAAGCAAGATGGAATATTTTTTGGATTATTCCATCTGTTTTTTATTTTTCTTCTGTTTTATATAGAATTTTCTTAGAACCTTTAACGTACAACCAAGAGTGGTTTTTACAATATTTAACACTATTGTATATTCCACTATTATATAGATGGTACAAAGATAGTAATATAGAGATATTTTCAAAGAGTGCTTTATTTATTTCGATTTTTGCATTTTTATTTGTTGATGTAGAAGGTAATATTATATTTATACCCCAAATTAGATGGCTTTTTCATAGAAATGATTTAGTTGTAGGACATGCTCATCTTGCAATGGGAATTTGTATCTTTTTTATGGTTATAGCTATGTTTACTCCATATATTAAAAGGCTAAATACAAATACTAACTTTATAAAATTTTATCTTTTTGCAATATTAGGAATATTTTTTGTTTTATCAATCTCTGGTTTTACTCAAGCTGGAATAATCCAAATTAGTACAAATACTTTATGGATATTTAGAAGTATATTTGGTTTATTAGCTCTTTGTAGTTTACTTTATTTAGTATCATTTAAAACTAATTTTTCTTTACTTCAAAAATACAACTTATTTGGTGTATTAGCAGATGGTATGGGAGGAATTATATTGATTTTATTTGCAAGTTATCTTTATCCTATACTTGGCTTTTCATTTAATGCAAAATATGAATATATTGTATTTGCCTTTGTTTGTATGACAGGTCTTATACATTTTTTAGCACTTATATATAAAGAGCATGAAGAGATACTTTCTAAGTTAACAGTTATGATAAGAGTTTTTATTAGTTCTATCTTTTTCTCATTATATATTTCAAATTCATTAGGTATTGAAGCACTTTTAATTTGCGCATTTGATATTTTTTATGCTTTAGTTTATTTATTATATTTTTATAAGGAGCCATTATGCAAAAAATTGCCTTAGTTCTATTTGTTGCTGCTGAGTTATGTTATTACTTACTTATTGCACAAACAGGAATAGTTGAATATTTTTCATCTGATTTATTTACAATCATTTATTTACCAATTGGTGGAGTTATAGGTTCTTTATTAAGTTCATATATTAAAACTTCAAATCAAAATAAGATTTTTGGATTTTTGCTTATTCAATTAGCTATGAGTTTCTTTTATCCGAATTTATCGAGTTTAATGCTATTTATTTTAGGAATTTCAGTTGGAGCATTAGCGCCTTTATTAATAAATGAATTAAAAAAAGGCTCAAGTATACAATTAGGTTTTGCATTAGCTATTGCTTATGTTTTAGGTACATTTTTATTTAACTTTGATGTTGCATTAAGAGGAAATATTGCTATTGCTTTAACAGTACTTGCAATTGTAAGTCTATTTTTTATAAAAGAGAATAAATCTATTAATATTTCAAATAGTAATTTTGCATTAGCAAGTATGCTTTTATGGATTTTTTTAGATTCATCTTTATTTGAAACACTTTCAAGAGATGAAAACATCTCTATTTGGAGAGATGGATATACTTATGAAATAGCATTTTTTCATCTTTTAGGTATTGTATTAGCATTTAAATTACAGCTACAAAAAAATTTAAAAGAGTTATTTATAATAATACTTTTTGCTTTATGTTATTTCTTCTATTTCTTAAATGAAGCCTTAATTTTAAGTATTGTTTATCCTATTGTTATTTCATATTACAATGTAGTTATTTTACAAACACTAATACATAAAAATATTAAAACACTTAGTATTTATATGGTTTTTATAGGTTGGTTTGCTTCAGGAGCTGGTTTGTTTATAGCTTTAGAACATCTAATTTTATTTGTTCCTATCATATTTATTATATTTTTAATCATCACAATAAACCAAAATTTTATACCAAATAAGGAGAAAAAATATGCGTAATTTATTAATTTTAATGTTCCTATCTTGCTTTGCTTTTTCAAGTAATTTAGAACTAGTTCAAGGTGAGATAAAAGCTCATACAGAGGTTTTTGGAGATAGTGAAATAAATCCAAGTACAAAAAAGATTGATACTAATTTAAGTATTAATAGTATTGATTTTAAATCAATTAGAGGAAAAGTTTTAATTAATTCAGGTGATTTAAAAAGTTCAAAAGAAGCAAGAGATGAAAATATGTATGAACTTTTAAATACTAAAGTTTATCCATCTGTTGTATTTGATATTAAAGATATTAAAAAAGAAGATAAAAACTATATTATCTCAGGTTTACTTACACTTAATGGTGTAACAAAAGAGTTAAGTTCACAAGCAACAATTATTAAGATTGATGAAAACATCCAATTAATGGGTGATTTTAATATTTTATTATCACAGTTTAATATGGAAGCTCCAACTATGTTTTTTCTAACAGTAAGAGATCAAATAGATATTAATTACACATTAGTATTAAAGTAAAGGTCAAAGATGTTTTTTAAAGACTCTTTTATTCCAAATGTACAAACAGTTGAGGTAGAAGTTGAACAAGCACAATTAGAAGGCTTATCAATTCTTCATTTAAGTGATTTACATATAGATAAAAAAACATCTTTAAAAAAGATTAGTAAACTTGTTGAAATTATAAATGATACATATGTTGATTTTATAGTTTTAACAGGTGATATTATAGATTGTAAAGTAGAATTTATAAAAGAACAACTCTTGGAATTAAAAAAAATAAAATCAAAAGTATATTATATTAGTGGTAACCATGATTTATATTATGGATTAGAAAATTTAAAAGAGATATTTGATAGTTTTGGTTTTATTTTTATGGATAATACTTTTTTATCTATTAAATATAAAAAGAGTAATATCTATTTAGGTGGTTTATCAGATAGATTTTCTAAGTTTTTTAATATAAAAAGAGATGAAGAGAATATTGTAAACTATTTAAAAGTAAATCAGCCCTCAATTTTTTTAGCACATCAACCAAAAGATTATAAGTTTGCCCAAGATGCAAAAAGTTCACTTTTTTTATGTGGACATACTCATGGTGGGCAAATATTTCCATTTCATTTTTTAGTAAAATTAGTTCAACCTTTTATTAGTGGTTTACACTATAAAAACAATATGGCTATTTATATTAACAAAGGTCTTGGAACATGGGGTTTAAAATATAGATTTTTAGCAAATGCAGAAATAACAATAATTAAATTGCGTAGAAAATAAAAAAAGTGTAAAATGTCTTTTAAGGAAAATAATAAATGAAAATTTTAATAATTGAAGATGATGAAAAGATAATAAACTTTTTAAAAAAAGGTCTTGAAGAAGAGTGTTATAGTGTTGACTATTGTTTAAATGGAGAAGAAGGAATATATCTAGCAAGTGTTAATAGCTATGATATTATTCTTCTAGATATTATGATACCTTTAAAAAATGGTTATGAAGTTTGTGAATACCTTAGAGTGAATAATATCAATACTCCTATTATAATGCTAACAGCAAAAGATTCAATTGAAGATAAAATAAAAGGCCTAGATATTGGAGCAAATGATTATTTAGCTAAACCATTTTCATTTTCTGAATTACTTGCAAGAATAAGAGTGCAATTAAGAGTAAGTAATAGTGAAAATACAACTCTTTTAATTGATGATTTAGAATTAAACTTATTAAAGAAAAGTGCCAAGAGAGCAAATATAAATATCAATCTAACAGCAAAAGAGTTTTCATTATTAGAGTTTTTAATTAGAAATAAAGATAGAGTTTTATCAGAAACAACTATAAACTCATCAATTACAAATTTAAATGAATCAAATATGAGTAATGTTGTAAATGTATATATTTATAGATTAAGAAATAAAATTGATAAACAGTTTGATAAAAAACTAATAAAAACTGTAAGAGGAATAGGATTTAAAATAAGTGCTGAATAAAATATCAATTAAAACAAAACTTTTATTATATGGAATAAGTATACAAACTATTGTTTTTATAATTTTTTCTTATACACTATATAAATCTTTAGAAATTTCAACTATTGACAAAATTCAATCCACTTTAAATATTATAATTTTTGATATTAGAGATGATATTGTCGAACACTCAAGTGATTTAATAAATGTACCTTTAAATGAAGAAGATGAATATAAATACAAACCTCTGTATATTCGTATTATGGAAATAAAACAAAACTCTCTTTTGACTATTAAAAGTACTAATTATGCAAAAGATATAAATATTGATTTTCTTAAAATAAAAAATATGAAAAGAAACAAAACATATTTTATTTCAAAAGATGATTATTTAATTAGTCAAATGAAGATAAACCTAAATAATAAAGAAATTTTAATAGAGGTAGCCACATCTAGTTATACACTTGAAGAAACTTTAGAAAATCTTTTATATTTACTAGGATTAATTACTCCAATTATTTTAATTTTATCAACATTGGGTGCAAACTTTATACTTTTAAAATCATTTAAACCAATAGAAAAAATATTAGGTGAACTAAAAACAATTCAAGCACAAGATTTATCAAAAACTATTGAAGGTAGAGGAAGCAATGATGAAATTGATCAATTAACAGATGAAATCAACTCTTTAATTAAAAGATTAAATATTTCATTTGAAAAAATATCACAATTTAGCTCTGATGTTTCGCATGAACTAAAAACACCTCTTACTATTATTAGAGGTGAAATAGAAATAGGTCTTAGAAAAGATAGAAGTGATGAAGAGTATAAAGAGATATTAAATAGTTGTTTAGATGAGATACTAATAATAAAACAAACAATTGATGATTTACTTTTTTTAGCAAAATCTGAGCAAAACTCAAAACCTTTACAAAAAGATGAAATATATTTAGATGAAATAACTTATGAAGCGATGAAAGAACTGGAGTCTTTTGCAAAATTAAAAAATATAACTTGTAAATGTGAAATTATCGATGCTTCTCATATTGATGGTTATGAAAAACCATTAAAAATTGCTTTAAAGAATGTAATAAAAAATGCAATTAGTTTTAGTAATCAAAACTCGCAAGTATTAATAAAAAACTATATCAAAGATGATAAATATATTATAAGTATTAAAGATGAAGGTATTGGAATACCCAAAGATGAGCAAGAAAAGATTTTTGAGAAATTTTATAGAACAGATAAAAGTAGAAATAAAGACTTAGGTGGAACAGGATTAGGAATGAGTATTTGTAAAAAAATAATTCAAATGCATGATGCCAAAATTATAATTAATAGTAAAGAGAATATCGGTACAACGGTTTTCTTAGTCTTTAAAATAAAATGAATTTATAAAGCATTCTTTATGTATAATTCGCCAAATAATTTAAAAAGGTTTTAAAAATGAGTGCACTTGAAATAGCTGATATTATAGGAATTATTTGTTTTGCACTAAGTGGTTTTGTTATTGCCGTACATTATAATCTTGATATTTTAGGTGTATTTATTTCTGCATTTCTTACAGCTCTTGGTGGAGGAATGATAAGAGATGTTCTTGCAAGTAGAACACCTTATGTATTTACAGATACCCTACCTGTTAGTTTAGTTATTGCTACGGTTTTAATTTCACTATTATTTAAACTTCATAAAATTGATGATATTGAAGGAAAAACAACCTTTATATTATCAGATGCGGTTGGTTTAGTATCTTTTGCAATTACGGGTTCACTAATAGCTATTGAAAACTCTTTTAACTTTTTAGGAGTACTAATTTTAGCTTTTATAACAGCAGTTGGTGGTGGGACTATTAGGGATATTTTAATAAATAGAATTCCATCTATTCTTATATCAGAGTTTTATGCAACGGTTGCGATAATTGTAGGTTTAATTACTTATATTTTACACTTATTTAATCAAATAAACTTACTTAATTTAACAATTGTATTTATCTTTGGAGTAGCACTTAGACTTCTAGCATATTATAGAAACTGGCAGTTACCAAAGTTATAAATCAACTATAACTTGGTTTCTACCTTTTTCTTTAGCAACATATAGAGCATTATCAGCTCTTGTTATTGTATGTTCAATTTTTCCATTATCAAGATTATCATCATATTTTGCAACACCAAAACTTGCTGTAAATTTTAAAATATTATCATCATCTTTAACTTCAATTTCTTCAATTTTTTTTCTAATTTTTTCTGCTATATTTACAGAATTATCTAAATCTGTATTATTTAATAAAATAACAAACTCTTCACCACCAAATCTAGCTACTAAGTCACTATCTCTAACATTGTTTTCTAACTCTCTTGCTAAAGTTATAATTACATTATCCCCTACACTATGCCCATAAGTATCATTTATACTTTTAAATTTATCAATATCTAAAATAATAATAGTTAAATTATTATCATTCCTTAATGCTAAAGATAACATTTTATTTGATATTTCTGCAAAATATCTTCTATTATAAAGATGTGTTAAAGGATCTCTATTTGATAAATCTTTTAACTTTTCATTTAATTTTTCAAGTTTATAATTTGTTTCGCATAATTTTGTATTATCATAAATATAAAGACATACTTGCTTTTTTTCTATATTATAAGGAACAATAGTTATATTTTGTTGCATTGATTCATAAATCTTATCAATTATTGTATTTACTTTTATATCAATTAAATATTCATGAGGATCAATAGTATAAAATGCAGAGTTATTTGTAACTAAAACAGATTTTATTTTTCTTTTTAGTTTTGTTTCATTTATATAATCAAACTTTTCACAAATATTTTGATTTACCATCTCTTCACTAGTTAATTTTGTAGTAATTTCAAGCCAGTTGTTCCATGCTAAGATATTTAAATCTTCATCTAATATTATTATTCCATTATTAATAGTATTGAAAATGATATTATTATTGATTGATTCCATAATATTAGTACTCATCAATTATTTTATTTAGTGCTTTTTTTAGATATAAAATAGAATCATTTTTAGATAAAATTATAAGTTCACCATGAATATGTTGCTCTTTAAATACTAAATTTGTTTCAATAATGATAATATGAAGATCTTCACTATGATATCTGTACTCTAAATCATCAAAAGACTTTACTATTTTTAAACTAGGTGGAGAAAAAACAACACTAGAATCAATTAATTCTGCTAATTTACTTATAGTTGTAGTTGATATAATATTTGATATTTCTAACATTACATCTTTTAATTCATCTTCATCTATTTCAGACTCTTCAATTCCAAACTCTTTACATAAATTATATACAGAATCTTTATCCATAACAAACATATTTTCACTTGAAAGGTAACCATTAACTAGCTGGTTACTAATAAAGTGGGTTTTCCCATCATCTAATTTTTTATAAAAATATTTTTCAAATTCAGAAGAGTTTGCTGTTCTTATTTTCGGGATATTTAAAGTTGCATATTTATTGATAATCTCTGATATAGCAGCGGTTGCAGCACCATAAGAAATATTCATAATTTCTTGTAAACAGTCCTGCTCGTCCTCGTTTAAAGTAATATTTTCTGCCATTAAATAAATCCTAATCCACTTAACATTTTAGATAAATTATTTTGATTTATAGGTTTATTTATAAAGCCAATGGCACCATTTTCTTTAGCTTTTAATTTTGAAGTTTCTTGAATATCTGCACTTACAATTATAATTTTTGCATTATTATCATAGTTATATATCTCTTTGGTTGCTTCAAATCCATCCATTATAGGCATCGTTAAATCCATAAAACAAATTTTTGGATTGTATTTTTTATATTGTTCGATTGCCTCTAAACCATTGGTAGCTTCAATGATTTCATCTTCTTCTTTGATTAACTCTCGTAAAGACTTAATCATCATCTTTCTTCCCATTCTTGAGTCATCAGTTATTAAATATGTCATATTAATCCAATTTATAAATATCTATTTTGTAAAACATTATACATTAATCATACTAATTCTTATATATATTTTGGCTACTTATTAACTTATTTTTTGAAAAACTAATAAATATTTTATAATAAATATTTTCCTTTAACTTTCTGTTTACCTTTTGCAGATACAATTTCAAAATTTAAAAAACTAGGACAATACATGAAAAAAATTTTGTTTACAATTCTATTAGCTATTGGTGCTTTTGCAAACTCATTAACAATTGGTGATAATATCCCTAATTTAACAATTAATGATCAATTTGAAAAAGTTCATACTATTAAAGCGGATACAAAAACAATTTTATTTTCAGCAACAAAAGCTGAGAGTGAAACAATTAAAGTATTTTTAGAAAGCAAAGATAAAGGTTTCTTAGAAAAGAACAACATTCAATATATTGCAGATATTACGGGTATGCCAAGTATTATTAGTAAGTTTTTTGCTTTACCAAAGATGAAAAAATATGATTTTTCTATTTTATTAATTGATGAGAAAAACAAAGATTTATTTTCTGTAAAAGAAGAAAAAATAACTGTATATACTTTTAAAGATTCAAAAGTAAGTGATATTAAATATATCTCTACAAAAGAAGAATTAGAAAGTATATTTAAATAAAAAGATACTAGCTATTTAGCTAGTACTTTTTCAAAAGCCTCAATAATCGCAATAGTCTCTAAATCTTTTATTTTAGACTCTAAAGAATCTACTGTTTCATCACTTTTTATATCTAACTCTTTTGTTAAAATAATTTTTCCATCATCATATTTTTCATTTACAAAATGAATAGTTACACCTGATTTTTTTTCATTATTTTTTATAATTGCTTCATGCACAAATCTTCCATACATACCTTTACCACCATACTTTGATGGAAGTAATGCAGGATGAGTATTTATTATTTTATCTTCAAAGGCTTGGATTAAATTTGTTTCAATTTTTTTCATATAACCTGATAAAAATATATAATCACAATCATACTCTAAAAGTAATTTTGTTATCTTCTCATCTAAATTTTCATTTGGATATTTATTTGCATTTATAATAAAATTTGGAATATCTAATTGTTCTGCTGTATTTAAAGCATTAGCAGTACTATTATTTGAAATCACTACAACAATTTTTGCATCTAAAATTTTATCTTCTATTGCTTTTTGTATTGTTTGAAATCCACTTCCATTATAAGAAGCTAATATTCCTATTTTTTTTGTCATTTTTGTAATCCTTATTAAAAATCGCCATTATACTTTTTTTTAGTTAAAACTAATGATTTATATTTATCTGATTCTTTGTGAATGTGTTAAAGCTATTGCAATTGCATCTGTAATATCTAAGGGTTTAATCTCTTTTTTTATTCCTAATAGTTTTTTAACCATAAAAGCAACCTGTGTTTTATCTGCTTTTCCATTTCCTGTAACTGCTTTTTTTACTTGCAAAGGTGTATATTCTGCAAAATTTCCAATTTCTTGTAATATTTTTAATGAAATTGCTCCTCTAAATTGAGCAAGCTTTATTACTGTTTTTGGATTAAAAGCATAAAACATATCTTCAACTGATACTTCATCAATTTTATGCTTTTTAAAAATTAAGTCAAATCCTTCTGACATTTCAACAATTTGTTCTTGAAGTACTACTGTTTTGATTTTGATTAATCCTGCTTCAATTAGCTTCGTTTCTCTACCATTTTTTTCAATTATTGCATAGCCACAATTACGAGTTCCCGGATCAATTCCTAATATTTTCACTATTTATACTCTTTCAACTTTTATTTATTCACACTTCTATAGAGCCTATATTATAGTACATACAAGATAATTATTAACTTTAAATACCAAAGTTATTCACTAGTTGTTCACTATGTGTATAACATTATTATATTTTTTTCACATAAAAAATTTAAAATTAATTTTTTGTAATAATTTCACCTAAAAAAAAGCTTATTTTTTTGTCTTTTATAAATTTTATTAAAAATTGGCTATAATAATTACTATTTATAAATAAAAGAGTTGAAAATATATGACAAATAAAGATTTTTTAGCAATTATTCAAAAAGAAGCCAGATCAGTTGATTATGATAGATATCTAAAACAACTGGTATATAAAAAAATTTCTTCAGATGAAAATATTGCCATTTTTGAAGTTTCAAATAAATATATAGCATCATGGATTAAGAGTAAGTATACTCAAGTAATTCAAAATTGTTTTGAAATTTATGATGGAACAAAACCTACTATTGAAATTAAAATTGTTGGTGAAAAAAAATCAAAAAAAGAGTTTATAAAAGAACAAATACAGAATGAAAGTGCCGAAAGTACGATACTTAATCCATCTTACACTTTTAATTCTTTTGTAGTTGGATCTTCAAATCAGATGGCATATAATGCCTCACTTGCAGTTTCAAATAAACCAGGAATTCAATATAATCCTTTATTTATTTATGGTGGAACGGGGCTTGGTAAAACACATTTACTTCAAGCTTGCGGAAACCATGCAATTGAGCAGGGAAAAACAGTAATTTACGTAACAATTGAACAGTTTATGAATGATTTTACTTTCTCAATTAAAAATAAAAATATGGAACATTTTAGGTCAAAGTACCGTAAATGCGATGTTTTACTAATTGATGATATACAATTTTTATCAGGAAAAGAACAAACACAAGAAGAGTTCTTCCATACTTTTAATGAATTACATAATGCAAAAAAACAAATTGTAATGACATCAGATAGACTTCCATCACAAATTGCAGGTCTTGTTGATAGATTAAAATCTAGGTTCGAATGGGGTCTAACAGCCGATATACAGCTACCTGGACTTGAAACAAAAATTGCAATTATTGAAAAAAAATCTGAATTAAATGGAATTTCTTTAACTAGAGAAATCATTAATTTTATTGCTACTAATTTAGATAATTCTATTAGAGAAATAGAAGGTGTTCTAATTAGAATTAATGCAAGTGCATCTTTATTAAATCAAGAAATTAACCTTGAAATGGTACAAAACTTACTAAAAGAGCAAATAAAAGAGACTAAAGAAAATATTAAATTACCTGATATTATTAATATAGTAGCAAGTGAATTAAATATTAAACCAAGTGATATTAAATCTAAGAAAAGAACCGCTATGGTCGCTAATGCAAGACGTGTAGTTATATATTTAGCAAGAGAATTAACACATAATTCAATGCCTGATATTGCTAAGTTCTTAGGAATGAAAGATCATAGTTCAATTTCGCATAATATTAAAAAAGCAAATGAACTAATTGAAAAAGACGAAAACTTTAAATTAATCATACAAAATTTAAAGAATAAAATCATAAATAAGGAATGGTAGTAGTTACACACTAAATAAGTTTAAGTAGATTGTGTGAAAAGGTGTGAATATTTCATTTCGTTTAATCACATGAAAGCCTTTCGATAGAATCGATTGTTTGAATGTATTTTCATCTTTTCACATGCACTACTACAACTACTACTTTAAATAAAAAATAGGGAGATTAAATGAAGTTTATAATTACAAAAAACATCATTGAAAATGTTATATCATCAATGCAACCTTTTTTAGAAAAAAAAGATTCAAGTGCAATCACTTCGCATATATATATTGAAGCAACAGATTCTAAATTAATTTTAAAAGCAACAGATTATGAAATTGGTTTAGAGTCTCATATCGATAATATAAATGAAAGTATAGATGGTAAAGCAACAACTAATGGTTCTAATTTATTAGGAATAATAAAAAGATTAAAAAATGAAGATATTATATTTGAAACTATTAATAATAATTTAGTTATCACTCAAAATAAATCTACATTTAAATTACCAATGTATGATGCTAATGAATATCCAACATTAATGAGATCAGAAAATTTAAAACCATTAGATATTTCTGCTATTAATTTTATAAATTCTATTAGAAAAATTACTCCTGCTATTGATAATAATAATCCTAAATTTGAATTAAATGGAGCATTAGTAGATATTAAAAGTTCAAAAATAAATTTTGTAGCAACAGATACTAGAAGATTAGCTATTTCACATTTACAAAATATTGCTCATGATGAAGGACAATTTATAATTCCTAAAAAAGCAATTATTGAAATTCAAAAACTATTTTTAGATGAAATAAAAATATCATACGATGAAACTAACCTAGTTATTTCAAATAACCAAATGACATTCTTTACAAAACTAATAAATGGTAAATTTCCTGATTATGAAAGAATTATTCCATCAAATTTAAAATACAAATTATCTTTACCTAAAAATATTTTAATTGAATCTATTAAATTAGTAACATCTTTATTTTCAAATATTAAAATTACATTTAGTTCAAATTCAATTATATTTGAATCATTAGATGAAGATAGTGAATCAAAAACTCAAATAGATATAAATTTAGAAATTGATAGTGAATTTTATCTTGCAGTAAATGCTAAATACTTATTAGATTTTTTAAGTATGACAACAAATGAAAATGTAACAGTTGGATTTAATGAATCAAACTTACCATTTTATTTAGAAGATGAGAAGTTTTTTACAATTGTAATGCCAATTGTATTAGAAAAATAAATAAACTAAGTGAATAAGGAAATAAATAAATGAGTCAAGAATATGGCGCTAGTAATATTAAAGTTTTAAAAGGTCTTGAAGCTGTTAGAAAAAGACCAGGTATGTATATTGGTGATACAAATATTAATGGTCTTCATCACTTAGTTTACGAAGTAGTAGATAACTCTATTGATGAAGCAATGGCAGGTTACTGTAATAATATTAAAATTACTATGACAAAAGATCACTGGATTAGAGTAGAAGATAATGGTAGAGGTATTCCAACTTCTATGCACCCTACTGAAAAAATGTCAGCTGCAACTGTTGTATTAACAGTTTTACATGCAGGTGGAAAATTTGATAAAGATACATATAAAGTATCTGGTGGACTTCACGGGGTTGGGGTTTCTGTAGTAAATGCATTATCAAAACACTTAAAAATGACAATTTATAGAGAAGGAAAAATTCACTATCAAGAGTTTAAAAAAGGTATTCCTCAAGGTATTTTAGAAGTAATTGGTGAGAGTCCAAGAAAAACTGGAACTACTATTGAATTTTTAGCGGATGATTCAATCTTTGAAGTATTTAAATTTGAATTTGCGACATTAGCTAAAAGATTTAGAGAAGTTGCATACTTAAACTCATTTATTTCTATTACTTTAGATGATGAAATTTCAAAAGTTAAAGAAGTTTATCATTTTGAAGGTGGAATTAAACAGTTTGTTGAAGATTTAAATAAAGATACAGGTATCTGTGATGCTATGTCTTTTAATGATACAGTTGATGATGTGGAAGTAGATATTGCTTTAATGTATAACACTACTTATACTGAAAAAACAATTTCATTTGTAAATAATATTAGAACTATTGATGGTGGAACACACGAAGCTGGTTTTAAAGCTGGACTTACAAGATCTATTGTTAAATATTTAAATAATAATGCAAGTGCAAGAGATAAAGATGCAAAAATTACAGGTGATGATGTAAGAGAAGGTCTTATTGCAATTGTTTCTGTAAAAGTTCCAGAACCTCAATTTGAAGGTCAAACAAAAGGTAAATTAGGTTCTTCTTATGTTAAACCTATTTGTCAAAAATTAACTGGTGAACAATTAGATAAATATTTCGAAGAAAATCCTGCTCAAGCAAAAGCTATTATGGAAAAAGCTTTAATGGCTGCAAGAGGTCGTGAAGCTGCTAAAAAAGCAAGAGATTTAACTAGAAAAAAAGATTCTATGACAGTTGGAACACTTCCTGGTAAATTAGCTGAATGTCAAAGTAAAGATCCAGCTATTAGAGAATTATACCTAGTAGAAGGGGATTCTGCTGGTGGTTCTGCTAAGCAAGGTAGAGATAGAGTTTATCAAGCAATTTTACCACTTAAGGGTAAGATTTTAAATGTTGAAAAATCAAGATTAGATAAGATTTTAAAATCTGATGAAATTAGAAATATGATTACTGCAATTGGTTGTGGAATTGGTGAAGATTTCAATGAAGAAAAAATTAGATACCATAAAATCATTATTATGACAGATGCCGATGTTGATGGATCTCACATTCAAACATTACTTTTAACTTTCTTCTTTAGATTCTTAAGACCAATCGTTGATAGAGGATATTTATACCTTGCTCAACCGCCTTTATATAGATATAAAAAAGGTAAAAATGAGACTTATTTAAAAGATGATACAGCATTATCAAATTTCTTAATTGAAAATGGTTTAGAATCATTTACATTTGAAGGTCTAGGATATAATGATTTAGTTGATTTATTTAAAACTGTTTCAAGATATAGAGGAATGTTATCTCAATTAGAAAAAAGATACTCTTTAGTTGAAGTATTAAAACACTTAATTGAAAACTCTGATTTAGTAAACTTAGAGTTTGAAAAACTATATGAGGTAGTAAAAGTTTTCCTAGAAGATAAGGGTTATAATATCTTATCTAAGAATATTAGTGAGCATAAAATTCAATTATTTGTTCAAACAAATGAAGGTTTAGAAGAATTAATTATTGATGATGAGTTATTTGCTTCTCCTTATTTCTCTGAAGCTACTTATATTTATACAAGATTAGTAGAAAGAGATATTTCTATGTTTAATGGAAGAGATTTAATTGAAATTCTTGAAGAAATTGAAGGTTTAGCTAAGAAAGGTGCTTATATCCAAAGATATAAAGGACTTGGAGAGATGAATCCTGAGCAACTTTGGGAAACTACAATGATTCCAGAAGCTAGAAGACTTATAAGAATTACTATTGATGATGCAGAAGCTGCTTCTGATACATTTACTCTGTTTATGGGTGATGAAGTTGAACCAAGAAGAAACTATATCGAAGAACACGCAAAAGATGTTGAACACTTAGACGTATAATTTCTAAGAAGTAGGATTTATATCCTACTTCTATCTCATTTTTTTATAAACTACTATTTTTCTTACATATTGAAATTTAAATAATATATTTAATATTTAATAATAACATTTAATAATTTTACAATTTTTTCTTATCATTTATAAATGATTTGTGCTAACATATCTTTTATTATTTTATATTAGGAGTAAAAATGAGTATATTTTTCTTATTATTACTAAAAATTTTCCCTTTATACATCAATATTGTATTAGGATATTTTTCAACAAAACTATTGCATGTACAAAGAGAATCTATTGCAAATATTCTTATATATATTCTTGGTCCTATTGTTGTATTTTCGGCAACGCTTAGTGTTAAAATTGATTTGTCTATATTGTTTTTGCCAATATTCTTTTATGTTTTTTGTTCTGTAATTGCTTTTATAGCACTATTTGTATTTAAAAATACGTGGAATGATGCTACTTCTAATATTCTAGCATTTAGTGCAGGAACAGGTAATACGGGCTATTTTGGTATTCCATTAGCTATTATATTTTTCCCTCCATACTTAGCAGATATTTATATCTTTACTGTTTTAGCCTCACTTTTATATGAAAGTACAACAGGTTTTTATGTAACTGCAAAAGGAAACTTTACTGTAAAAGAATCTATTAATAAAATGCTAAAGCTTCCTATTTTATATGCTTTTATTTTAGGTATTGCATTAAACCTTTTAGGTGTAGGTATTCCCGAAGAAGTTAGTTCATATACAGCGCAATTTAAAGGTGCGTATGGGATTCTTGGAATGATGATGCTTGGTATGGGATTAGTTGGGTTAAAAAGAGGTAGTGATTTAGATGTTAAGTTTATCTCTATTACTTTTATTTTAAAATTTATCTTCTGGCCTTTAGCAATACTTGGAGTAATTTATTTAGATAGAAACTTCTATATGTTTTTAAATGAAGATTTATATAAAGTAATGTTCTTATTCTCAATAGTTCCACTTGCAGGAAATACAGTAACTTTGGCAGTTCTATTAAATGCAAAACCCGAGAAAGCTAGTTTTACTGTACTTGTAAGTACGATAGTTTCAGTATTATATATACCAATTGTTTTAGCTCTATATGGAGGCTTTTAATATTTTTTCCTTTATAAAATAATTTAAAAATTTGTATAAATTTTAATATAAAATAAATATTTTTATTAAAAAATTAAGATACAATAATTTAATAACATTATCTTAAGGATTTAATATGAGTTTAAATAGTAAAAGTATAAATGAAATATTAGAGTTAGCTTTAAGAACTACCTCTTTAGAAGATATGTTAACTCTATTACAAAATTCATCTATGAATGTAAGAAGAGCATTAGCAAGAAATATTAATATTACTGAAGAGATATTACAAGTTTTACTTATTGATCCAGTTCAAAATGTAGCTTACATGGCTAACCAACATCCTAAGAACAAAGTTCAAAAGGATTTTGGTGATGTTAGACCATGCGTTTCGTGTAAGGTTGCTGAGAATAACTTGAATTGTTCACAATGTCCAAGACATACAGCATATAGTTATTAACTATTTTTCTTCTAATTTAGCAACTTTATCAGTATGCGAGAAAATTCTTCCTCTTTTTCTTAAAATATTATTTACAATATGATATCCATGGTTTAAAGCAATAGCAATAGAACCACCAGATTTAAGAGAAATATCACCTGCAACATAAACACATTTTGCAGTAGTTTCGTGATGTTCATCAAAAATAGGTTTAGAATTTTCATCTACTTCAATTCCACATGATTTTAAGAAATCAACAGGTGTAGTTCCACCAATAGCATAAATTACTCTATCATAGATTACGCTAAAACCATCGTTATAGTTTACTTTTACTAATCCACTTTCATTTTCTAAAGATTCAATATCAGTATTCATTCTAAGTCTAAGTTTTTCTTCACCATGATATTTATATAAAATTTCTTCATTTGTATCATTAAGTCTTGAGAATTTATCTTTTCTATAAACTAATGTTACATTATTATTTTGGTCAGCTAAATCATAAGCATATTCAGCAGCAGAATTTCCACCGCCAACTACTAGGATTTTTTCATTTGATGAACATTTATCAAGATTGAAATTTACTTGAGATCTAATTGATGGTGGAATTTTATATGATGGTTTATTTGGTTTACCCATTTTCCCAATTGTTACAACTGCATTTCTAGTTGTATACATTCCATTTGAAGTATAAACTTCTAAAAATTCATCTTTTCTTATAATTTTTTCTACTTCATTATTAAATGAAGAATCAATTTTTTCACTATCTAATAAATCATCGAAATAATCTAGTGTAGTCTCTTTTGTTCCATCAAAGAAGTCAACATTTCCTTGTAAAACTGAAACTTGTCCTTTATAATCTTTATCTACTCTTTTATTGTCTTTATAAAATTTTCTAATTGTATTTGAGTGGTTATCTGTTTTTTCTATTAGTAAAATTTCCCCGATATTGTGAGAAGATGCTTCAATTGCACATCCAATACCTCCAGGTCCACCACCAATAATTATTATGTCATATATTTTATTTGTCATATTTACTCTCTTAATTTATTTTACAAACGCCGCATTATACTCAAAAGTCCCTCTTTTTTCAATTACCAATGAATGTAAGTAATATTTTGATAAAATTCGTAAAAACAATAGTATAAAAGGTTATAAAACATGGAAATGAAATATGGTGAAAAAGAAATTATAGAGTTTGATATAAATAAAGAAGAAAATTTTTGGCCTAATACAAATAAAAAAAATTATATTATAGATATTGAATTACCAGAATTTATGGCAAAATGTCCAAGAAGTGGATACCCTGATTTTGCTACAATTAAAATTCAATATACTCCTGATGAAAAAGTAATTGAGTTAAAAGCTTTAAAAATTTATATTAATACATTTATGTATAGAGAAGTTTCTCATGAAAACTCAGCAAATGAAATTTTTGATACTTTATTTGATAACTTAAAACCAAGATGGTTAAAAGTTATAGCAGATTTTAAACCAAGAGGAAATGTACATACTGTTATTGAAATAGATAGTGCAAAGATGTAAGGCCTAAACCTTGGAAAGATTAGTCACAACTACTCAAGCAGCTCAGATATTGGGCTTATCTTTACAAGGGATTCATTATAGAATCAAAAAAAATCAATTAAAATCGATTAAACAAGATGGTAAAACTTTTGTATATATTTCAGAATATATTGAAAAACAAGCCAATATAAATAATGATACAAATACAAAAGTTGAATCATCTTTAAACTCTTCAACTGATGCAAAAACTATTCAATCTATTATTGATGTAAAAGATGAACAAATTCTTCTACTAAAAAAATCAATGAAATGGATGAAAAAACAATACACTTCTGAAATCGTGCGTTTAGAAAAAAATCAAAATAGAATTATTAGTGTTTTTGATTCAGAAATACAGCTATTACAAAGTGCTTTTAATGAAATGAGAGCTATTTATAAACCACAAATAGAAGCTTCTAAACAAGTAAATGAAAAACCAAATATTGTAGAACCTGAAGTATTTGAAAAACCAGAAGTTGATGTTGATTTTATTACATTAAAACAGTTTTTTGTAATAATGAAAAAATATAATAAAACTGAATATGAAATAAAAAGAATTATATTTAATGCAATTGAAAATTCAGATAGTAGATTTATTTATAATAAAACTGAAAAAAAGTTGTTGATAATTAAGTCTGATTTTAAAGATTTAGTGTAGTTTTTAGGCAAAAAAAAAGAGTACTTTAAAAAAAGTACTCTTCTCCAGATACCCAAACACACCACTAAGTAAGGTGCCTTGCTATGTTCCCATCCTGGGGCGTTGTCTTAAATAATGATTGTAAGGGTCTAAAGAAGAGCATTCAAAATACCGTGATATTCTCAATGTTCCTCTTTAAAGATGGTATTCTATCTAAAAAATCTTAAATTTATCATAAATTAAACATTTTATTTATTTTCCTATGTATAATACGTTTTTAATTAGAAGGAAATATTATTTGGCAAAAAAATTTAGTTTTATAGGAATACTATCTTTAGTATTTGCTATGTTTATTTGGGGAAGTTCTTTTATTGCATTAAAATCTGCAATGAATGATTTATCACCCTTTACGGTTATATTTTTAAGAATGCTTGTTGCATCTGCTTGTTTTGTGTACTTTATAAAAGATTTTATAAAATATGAGTTTTCGAAAAAGGATATTAAATATATTCTTTTATTAGCATTATTTGAACCTTGTTTATATTTTGTATTTGAAGCAAAAGCTTTACAGTTTACATCTGCTTCACAAGCAGGTATGATTACATCATTAATGCCTGTTATTACAGCAATGGCAGCTGGTTATTTCTTAAAAGAGATTATTACAAAACAGTTTATTTTAGGTTCAGTTATAGCAATGGCTGGAGCAATTTGGTTAAGTTTACAAGCAACGACAACAGTAAGTGCACCAAATCCTTTATTAGGTAATTTTTTTGAGTTATTAGCAATGGCTTGTGCTGCTGGATATACTATTGTTGCAAGGTATTTATCTGATAGATATTCAGCATTATTTATTACAGCAATTCAGGTATTTATTGGAGCAATATTCTTTTTTCCTTTTTTCCTTTATGAGTATGTAACTATGGATTTAAACTTTACATTAAATGCAATATTATGTACGCTTTATTTAGGAATTGTAGTGACTTTATTAGGATATGGCTTATACAATTATGCTTTAACAAAAATAGAAGCTTCAAAAGCTGCAATGTTTATATATTTAATACCAATTTTTACTTTGATTTTAGCAGCAATGATTTTAGGTGAAAAGTTATCAATTATTGAATTAATAGCTTGTGTAACAATTTTATCAGGTGTTTTTATTTCTGAAGTACCATACAAAAAATTAAAAAAATATATTAAAAAGAACAAATGACATATTTAATCCTCTTTATATCAGCCTTTGTATCAGCAACACTTATTCCTTTTGGAAGTGAGGCATTACTTATTTATGATATAAAAGAAGGATTTAATATTCCTCTTCTTTTATTTGTAGCAACTATTGGAAATAGCTTAGGTTCAATTGTTAATTATTTTTTAGGTTTAAAAGGTGAAGAGTACTTAATAAAAAAGAACTTATTAAAAGAAAAAAGTATTTTAAGAACAAAAAAATACTTTGATAAATACGGAGCTTTTTGTATTCTATTTTCATGGCTTCCAATTATTGGTGATCCAATCACTTTTATTGCAGGTATCTTAAAATTTAATCTAAAACTTTTTATTCTATTAGTTGTAATTGCTAAATTTTTAAGATACTTCGTTATCTTTTTGCTTATTTGATTTTGTAGGAATTGTAATAACAAAGTTTGCACCTGTATACTCAACACCTTTGTAAACATAATCTTCATTATATACTTTAAGTGAACCTTTCATATGTTTTCTTATGATTTCTTCACTCATATAAAGCCCTATTCCTGTACCTCTTGATTGGTGTTTTGTAGTAAAGTATGGTTCAAAAATTCTATCTATTAATTTTGCTGGAACTCCACCTGCATTATCTTTTATACTAATTGTTAGATTTTTATCATCTTTTCTAATTACAACAAAAATAAGATTTTTATCTTTCTTTTTAAACTGGTCTTTTGCATTATTTAAAATATTTAACATAACTTGTCTTATTTCATTTACTAATAAATAAATTTCTTTATACTCAATATCAATAATTACTTCAATATTGTTAACTTTATGTTGCTCTTGTACTAAAGTATATGTTTTTTCCCATAACTCTTGAGTATTTGATTTTGTTTTTTCTTTATTTGGTTTAAAAAAGTCTCTAAAATCATCAATTGTTTGTGATAAATGTAAAGTTGTTTTTGTTATTAGTTCAGATGTTCTAATTACTTCATCTTTTTCTAACATATTATATTCTTGTTTTAATTTTAAACCAGTTGAAGCAGTAGAGATTAAAGATAATGGCTGTCTCCATTGATGAGCTATATTTCCAATCATTTCACCCATTGCTGCCATTTTAGATTGCTGTGCTAAAAGTGCATCTTTTTGTCTACTTTTATTGATTCCTTTATAGATTTCATTATTATACTTATCAAATTTTTCCTGAATTACTTTTGATAAATAAATAGAAGTTAATAGCAAGATAATTGTCACTAAAAAGATTATGATATAAATATCTGATAAGTATTTATTATGCTCTTCATTTAACTCATTTTTCTTTTTTTCAATTAGAATATCTAATTTATCTCTATAAAATCCACTTCCTATTATCCAATCCCATGCACTAAAAGTTTGCATATATGCTGTTTTTTCTAACTTCTGTTTTTCCTCATAGTTTGAATAATATTTAATAAAAGTATTACCTTTTTTTACAATATAAGGGATATGAT
>NZ_JBGUES010000013.1:0-27887 GCF_041821165.1 Poseidonibacter sp.
AGAGATACTTGGAAAGCCATTTAAAATTCACAAAAAGTATTTTTCATTATTTTTTAAAAACAATGAAAACCCTAAAAAGACATTGATTATAAAAGATGGTCATCCAGATGATGTAATGACAAATATAATTAATAAAATAGAACAAAATGGGAAAAATCTATTTGATTTTTCAAAAGATGTACAAGAAGAAAATAAAAAACTGTTTGAACAAAAAAATATATATGAATATTCGCAAATTGATAATTTAACTAATGGTACACAATTAAGCACATATGAACATCCTAAGTTTTTTGAATATGCTTTTAAATATTCAAAAAAAGAAGTTGTAATAATTTCTCCTTGGATAAGATGGGAAATTATAAAAGAAAAAAAAGATGCTATTGAAAATGCTTTAAAAAGAAAAGTTGAGATAACTTTCTTTTATGGTATGGGAAAAAAAGATGATTTAGATAAAAAATCTAAAGAGTTCTTTATAGATATGCAAAAAAAATATCCTAATCTTTTAAAGTTTAGCACAAATAATGATATCAATGACCATTCAAAAATTATCATCTGCGATAGAGATTGGATGGTTACAACTAGCTTTAATTGGACATCATTTAAAGGTGATGAAAATAGAGAAGAGAGAAAAGAAAGAGGTAGTTTTATTAATGATAGAAGTGAAGTTTTAAAAATAATTGAAGTTTACATTAAATAATATGTACAACAAAACCTAGCACCGAATAGGATACCCTGTAGGTGAAGTTAACCGTTATCATCCAAGATTAACTATCCTAATAATTTATTAAGTAATGAAAGTACAAAGTTATGGAAAAGTCAGTTCAAAAAATATTAAACACATTGAAAAAGGGATATATCTTTTTTCTGATGATGGAAATTAAATAGTGTTACCAAATTAAATCTAAATATGGTACGATAGGCTAATTCTGATTAAAGGAACTTAAATGAATTTAAGTCAAGACATAAAGCCAATTAGTTATTTAAAAGCAAAAAGCAGTTCTTCAGGATATCAAAAGTTATGAAAACTTACAAAACTCTTTAAATCTGTTAAAGCTAATTGTTCAAAGTGAAAATGATATTGAAAATAATGAGCTTATTAAAACTGATAGTCTTGATATGACAAAAAAATATTCTTTGAAATTAAAAAAAAGTTTTACCAGAATTACAACAAATTGGTATTTTTAAATATAGAGAAATAATACAAAAGTTTATGTTTTATTAGTAGTTGATTCAAGTAGAAATTTAGAAGATATTTTATTTCAAAGACTAATAGGAGGGAAGTAACTCCACTCCCAATATTATTTTAATCTTGTTTTAACTCTTCAATTAGATTTAAAATATTTTGATAAATTGCTTCTGCATCATCTTCATTTAATTCTTTTTCTTCAATAGTTAATACAATATCAATTAAATCTTCATACATTGACTCCATATCTTCTAAAGCTATATAATCATCTTCTGTAGCTTTTTTTTCTACTATTAACTTATTTATATTTTTAATACCATTTTGAACTTCTGGAATCATCATATCTTTAATTGCAGTATCTAATTTTTCTATAATATCGCTCATAGATATCCTTTTATTTTTTGGGTATTTTAGCTAAATAAGAAGAGATGTCAAATTTTAGTATTCTAAATTATCATAAGCCTTAGGTTCTGCTAAATAAAAACCTTGTGCAAAATCAACTTCTAACTCTTGAACAATTTCTAATACTTCTTTTGAATGTACGTATTCAGCCACTGTTTTGGCATTTAAATCTTTTGCCATATTTACGATATTTTTAACTATTGTTCTTGATTCTAGTGAAGTATGAATATTTTTTATTAAAGAACCATCTATTTTAATAATATCAGGCTTCAAATTTAAAATATTTTCCATACTTGAAAATCCACTACCAAAATCATCAATTGCAATTTGACATCCGCTTTCTCTTACTTTTGATGCAAAAGATTCTACAATAGTAAAATCCTCAATAAAATCTGATTCTAGAATTTCAAAGATGATATTTTTTGAACTTGGACAATTCTTAATTTTTTTATAAATATAATCTCGAAATACTTCATTTTCAATATCTTCATAAGAAAGATTAATAGAAAATTCTATACCTTTTCCACAAAACATATTTATTGATTTTTCTATCATGATTTGCATCATATCTTTATATATTTTTATTTTTTTTGATGTATTTAAATATGCAAAGACAGAATGTACTTTATTGTTTTTTCTATCAATTAGTCGCATTAAACATTCATATTTACTAAGTTTTAATGTTTTAGTATCAAAAATACCTTGTGCATATGGCTCAATATCAGAATTTTCTACTGAATTTTTTAGAAGTACAATATCTTCTACTAATTTCGTTTGTTCTTCTTCTCTATATGCAATAGTTAAAATATCTAAATTAATATCTATGATTTTATCTACTGCTCTTAAACTATCATAATGTTTTTGTTTTATTAATACATCTTTTATAAAATCTCTTACATAACTAAAAGCAGTATTTACATAGTGAGCAGGTAATCCAATATTTACATGAACTTCACTAATAATATTTAATTTTGCAAAATAGACCTCATCATATTCCCCACAAAAAAGATTTATAAACCACTGTTTTATTCCCTCTTGATGACGATTTATAATATCTTTATTATGTAAAAACATCTTTGCATGATCAAACTCAAATATAAATTCATAAAAACCTCTAAGTAACATATCACTATTTTTTATTGCAATATCTCTTATAGCCAATAGATTTAAGGCATCTTCTTGTGTAAACTTATAGTGTTTTAATATGATTTTAAAATTTTGATTATTTTTATTATTTATACTATTTATCTTTTTATATTCTAAATCCATGATAATCCTTTTATGAACATCTAGTACAGTTAATACTATCTTTACCAATAAACTCTTTTTCATTAGCTGTATCAACAATAGTATTTGCAATATATGATGTTTTTAAAGCAATTTCATTAGCTTGTAAAGATACCTCAGCATTTGATTTTATTTGATTAGACAGTACATTCATCGCTTCATTTATTTTAATAGTACCTTTTTGTTGTTCATTTGAAATACTAGCTACATTATTAATAATACTAATTGTTTTATCAATATCACCATTTAGACAATTATATCCCTCAATCATATTATTAGCTATAACCTTGCCTTCATTTGCTTTTATATTTGCATTTTCAACTAATGCTTTTATCTCTTTTGCAGCCTGCGCACTTCTTGTTGCTAAATTTCTTACCTCTTGTGCAACAACTGCAAATCCTTTTCCTGATTCTCCCGCTGTTGCTGCTTCAACAGCTGCATTAAGACTTAATATATTTGTTTGAAAAGCTATTTGATCAATAACTGTAATTGCATCACTAATAGCACTAATTTCTTCATTTATTTCATCCATTGATGATGTTGTTTCTAATGCTAGTTTTTTACCATGGTTAGCTGAATCTATTACACCATTAGCCAAAGAAGACATTTCAACGGTTTGTTCTGTTGTTTTTGAAACATTATTGGTAATATCTTCTAAAACTCTTACTGTATCTGTTAAACTAACAGAAGCCTCTTTTGAAGAGTTATTTAATTTATCTACATTTGATAATAATACATCTGATGAATTTTGTAAACTTACTCCATTTGTTTTATTTTCTAATAACATTTGAGTAATAGCTTCTTTTAATTTATTTACAGATTCTACTAATATTTTTAACTCGCCCTCTTCTTTTATATTCTCTAAATGTACTTCATCGATATAGTTATAATTAGTATATGCTTGTAAAATTTTATTGATATTTGATAAATGCTCTTTTGTACCAATAATCATATTATTAACATCTTTTTTGAACTCTTCTAAACTTTCATTTGAGGTATTTGAAGTAATAACATCACTATAAACTCCATTTTGAATATTATTCATTACATGTTTTACTTCTTGAATTAAGATATTTTCTTCTTCTTTTTTTTGTTTTTGTTGAATTTCTCTTAAAGCAATAACATCTTTTATCTGTGAGTATTCACTTGCCATTGAAGTATTAATTTCTAAACTAGAATTATTATCCATATTTTTTAGAAACTTTACTAACTCTTCTGATAATAGTTTTCCATTTTTATACTCATCTAACTCATGAAATATTAATGCAAAAGCAATAACATATTGAATAACTTGTGACATAGTATCTTGTGTAAAAAAATAAGCATTAATTGGTAATAAAAAAATACCAATATAATGTACAACTGTCATACGAAAATAAAGTGATTTTAATTTAAACATTTTTTGTTCCTGTATTTATGATAATCGAATATTAACAAAATAGGACAATTTTTGTCTTGATTGTAATCAATGCAGTAAAAAATAAAAAAATTATTATCAATTTTACTAGATATTAACCATAAGTTAAAAGGATTTTATATAGAATCCAAACTTGTAAATCCATAATAAAGGGGATAAATGAATAACGAATATAAACTAACTAAATTCGTTCAAGCTGCAGGTTGAGCCGCAAAGATGGGTCCGGGTGACCTAAAACGTACTATTTGCGATTTAACACCAAAAGATGAAAAGATTTTAGTGGGATTTGAAAAAAGTGAAGATGCTAGTGTTTATCAAATAAATGATGAACAAGCCCTTGTTCAAACTTTAGACTTTATTACACCTGTTGTAGATGACCCGTATGTTTATGGAAAAATTGCTGCTGCTAATTCATTAAGTGATGTTTTTGCTATGGGTGCAGAGGTTAAAACAGCTTTAAACATCGTAGGATTTGATGCCAAAAACCAAGCTTTTGAGGTTTTAGGAGAGATTCTAAAAGGTGGAAATGAAAAGATTAAAGAGTGTGGTGGTGTTCTTTTAGGTGGACATACTATTGAAAGTCCTGAAATGTATTATGGTTTATCAGTTACAGGTATTTGTCATCCAAGCAAGTTTTATAGAAACAATGGCGCAAAAATTGGTCATGTATTAGTTCTTACAAAACCTATTGGAATGGGAATATTAACAACTGCTATAAAAAGAGATGTTTTAAGCCAAAGTACAATGAATGAAGCTGTAAAAGTTATGGAAGCACTTAACTATTTACCTTCAAAAATATTAAAAGAGTATGATGTTAGTGCTTGTACTGATATTACAGGTTTTGGTCTTTTAGGTCATGCCTTAGAGTCAACTACTGATTTAACATCATTTGCTTTTGAAGCATCTGCTATTCCTGTTATGGCTGATGCTTATGATTTAGCACAAAAAGGTGTAGTTCCAGGTGGAACAAAAAAGAATCTAAAATATTTAAATGACAAGATTACTATAAATAGTGATTTAGAAAAAGAAAAATTAATGTTCTGTGATGCACAAACTTCTGGGGGATTATTAATCTCTATGGATAAAGATGATGCTAAAGAGTATATTAAAAGAATTGAAGAGTTAACTTTTGGTTATGCTTCAATTGTAGGTGAAGTTCTTCCAAGAGCTGCAACTCCTATTGTTATTTACTAAAAAAGAGCTAGACACAATTGTCTAGCTCTTTTTATCCTATCTTTACTATCTTAAAAACTTTCCCATGCATCATCATCTTTATTTTCTTTAATTGATTTTTTTGCAATAGTTTTATTTGGATTAGTATTACTATTCGTTTTTACTTTTGTATCTTCATTTTGGAAATTATTAGAACCTATTTCTTTAGCTTTTACAGTATCTTTTCCTATAAACTCTTTCTCATTTGCACTATCTACAACTAGTTTTGCAATTTTATCTGTTTGCATAGCTATATCTTGTGTTTTATCAGAAATTGCACTATTTTCTTGTGTTTGTTGGTCTAAAGATGTAACAGCATCATTGATTTGTTCTATTCCAGTTTGCTGTTCTTTACTTGCGCCTTCAACATCTTTGATTAATGAAATTGTTTTTGCAATATTTTCATTTAATCCTGTATAACCTTGAATCATTTTTGTAGCTATTACTTTTCCATCATTTGCTTTTTTAGTAGCATGTTCCACAATTGATTTAATCTCATTTGCAGCTTCTGCTGATCTTGAAGCTAGGTTTCTAACCTCTTGAGCAACTACGGCAAACCCTTTACCTGCTTCACCTGCCGTTGCAGCCTCAACAGCAGCATTTAATGAAAGAATATTTGTTTGGAAGGCAATTTGGTCAATTACACTAATTGCTTCATTAATAGAACTTACTTGTTCATTTATATCATTCATAGCATCTGTTGTTTGATTTGCTAGGTTTTCACCTTCATGTGCAGATGAATTAAGTTCATTTGCATAGTTTGCCATCTTAACAACATTTTCAGTATTGTTAATTATATTACTTGTTATCTCTTCAAGTGCTGCTGCTGTTTCTTCAAGTGCCGCTGCTGATTGATTTGAATTTTTATTTAATATATTTACATTATCAAGTAATATTTGACTACTTTTATCAAGTGTTAAACCATTTGCTTTATTTTCAACTAACATTTCATTAATAATTTCACATAATGAGTTCAAACCAATTGCTGTATCACCTTTTGCATTTGGTATTGTATGTGTAAAGTCAAGTTTTTGGTAGCTTTCAAGAGCTTCTGTTACTTTATTTATGTCTTCTGTTACTTTAGAAGCAATTACTTCTAACATTTCATTTAGAATTGTTTTTAATTCTTCTAAGGCTTTATTATTAGTTGTTTTTAGAACTGTTTGTTTTATCTTTCCTTCTTTTACAAGTGATACTACTCTTTTTACATCATCAATTAATGCACTATCTTGTTCAATTAAAGATTTAGTTCTTTCTATATTATCATTTACAACTTTAGCCATTACACCAATTTCATCATTTGCTTTTATCTCAATTAATTCAACTTTTGTTGTTTCTTTATTTAAATATTTAAAGAAGTTGATTAATCCTATTTGGAAGTTGTTAATTAAAAGTGAAATATTTCTTGGAATTATAATTCCAATTGCAATAACAAAAATAAGAATAAATATAGAAATAATAGTAACAACATTACTAATACTTTCATTTAATTCAGTAACAATAGGACCAATAGTATCTTGATCTTTTTTAATTGAGTACTTTACATCTTCAGCAACTTTTGCCATTTGTGGACCAATTTTATTTAATCCATTTTCAATAATATCATTTCTAGTATTAATTATTTTTTCAACTTTATTTACACCATCTTGATATAATTGTATTAATTGTATTGCTTCTTGAAGTTGTTCTCTTCTTGTTGGGTCTTGTAAACTATCTCTTATTTTATTCAATTGAAGAGAAAGTGCTTCAAACTCTTTATGAACTCTTTGTGAGTCTTTCTCAGAGTTTGATTTAAGAAATTTTGCAGTATATAATCTTGCAAGAAGAATATCTCTTATTCCTTCAGCTGTTTCAAGTGCTGCTTCTGCATCATTATCTTTTTTTGCACTTCTCATTACTGTTGTTAAAAGTTCTTCAATCTTTTTACCATTTATATCTAAATTATTATTTACAACATTATTTCTTTGATTTACAAGTTCAATTATTTCTAAGAAATTCTTTTTATATTCATTCTCATACTCTTTTAGTTGTTTTACCATTGAAGCACGTGATGGTTTTTGAATCTCTTTTTCAGCTGTTTTTATAAAACCACTTGTTTTTTCAAAATAATAATTAAATTCATCAATCTCTTTTTGTACAGGATTATTAATATAATCTTTAACATTCATTCTAACCATTAGCATATTTGCTTGGACTCTACCTGCTAAGACTGAATCTCTAGCCATTTCTCTATAATTGGCAAAGCCATCTGATGTTTTATTAATACTTACAATACTATATACAGCAAGTATTGCAACTAGTATCCCTACTACACAGAATGAAAAAATCAATTTCATTCTAATTGTTAAATTATTCATACTCCTAGCCTTTTTTAGTTGAGTTTAAAATAATAATATAACAATTAATATAAAAACCTTGTTACTTATAAAATTTTCTACTTTATATTTAAAGAAAAAACTAAGAATTACTGATATTTTATTTCAAAATGTAATATTATTTAAGCTTAATTAATTTTTCTGATACTATCTTTTTATGAAAAATTCCCTAGAAAAATTAAACGAAATAAGTGATCTTACAAGTAGACATCAAACATATTATTCTTTTAATAAAGACCTAGATGCATCAAGTAAATACCGACAAGGTAGAGTTAGTGCTTCAAAATGGTTATGTGATTTAGTTTATTACTTTATAGAAAAAGAGAGCCATTTTATAATAGAGTTTAAAGAACATATCAAAGAGCAAAAAAAAGAATTATCACAATTAAAAGATGGTGAGTACAAAAAAGGTTTAATTGATGAATTAAATTTAATTGAGGATATGCTAAATGGTAGAATTAATTAGTAGTCTTTTACTAATAAGTATAATAATTTTATATAAATATAATAAATCAACAAAAAAAAGCAAAATACCTTTTTCAGATAAATTAAAATAGAAGTCATATAGTTATTTAAGTAAAATTAGATACAATCGCGCATAAAATTTGCTATAAAATATAGACATTAAATTTGGTGTTTGGAAATTTGTTTAAATAAGAGGGATTGGCGAGAAGACGTAGGAATCGAACCTACCTCGGCGTTTACACAAAAACCGACAATCAGGGTTGAAGCCTGTGGTGCCCACCAGGTACACATGTCTCCCTCTTTGAATAAGAGTGAAATACTACAGCAATTATTTTTAAAACAATCTGAAAGGGAAAAAATGTCTTTATTACAAGCCATTCCAAAAATTGATAAGTTTATCTCAAACAAAAAATTTGAAAAATATCCAATATCTTTAATAACTAAAATATCAAAAAAACAAATTGATATTTTAAGAAAAGATATTCTAGAAAAAAAAGTAGATGAAGTAAATGAAGAGAGTTTAATTTTAAATGTAATCAAAGAGTATGAAGAGATTACATCACCATCACTACAAGCTGTAATAAATGCAACAGGGATTATCGTTCATACAAATCTTGGACGAAGTTTAATAAATAAAGAGAGTTTTAATAGAGTAATAGAAGTAGCAACATCATATAATAACCTTGAGTATGATTTACAAAAAGGTAAAAGAGGTGAAAGATATGCTCATATTACAAAAACACTAAAAGAACTAACAGGCTGTGAAGATGCAATAGTTGTAAACAATAATGCAAGTGCTGTTTTTTTAATATTAAATACTTTTTGTAAAAACAAAGAAGTTGTAGTTAGTCGTGGTGAGCTTGTAGAAATTGGTGGAAGTTTTAGAGTTCCTGAAGTAATGAGCCAAAGTGGTGCTGTTTTAAAAGAGATTGGAACAACAAATAAAACTCATGCAAGAGATTATGAAAATGCAGTAAATGAAAATACATCAATGCTAATGAAAGTTCATAAATCAAACTACTCTATTGAAGGTTTTACAAGTGAAGTTGATTTTGAAGAAGTCGTTTCAATTGCAAAACAAAACAATGTGATAGATTACTATGATATGGGAAGTGGACATATTATTGATTTACCTTTTAATCTTGCACAAAAAGAACCTTCAATTACTCAAATTATGAAATATAATCCAAGTTTACTTAGTTTTTCAGGGGATAAACTTTTAGGAAGTGTACAAGCAGGAATTATCATAGGTAAAAAAGAGTTAATTGAAAAAATCAAAAAAAATCAATTATTAAGAATGCTAAGAGTTGATAAAATCACTCTTGCTTTACTTGAAGATAATCTAAACTCTTATGTAAAAGGAAATATTCAAGATATTCCAACACTAAATATGCTTTTTACTTCTTTAGAAACTTTAGAACAAAGAGCAAATATTTTAAAATCAAATATTGAAGATATCTGTTCTTGTGAAGTTATAAAAACTCAAACTTTAATAGGTGGTGGAACAACTCCTAATAAAAAGATTCCTTCTATTGCATTAAGTTTAAAGTATCAAAATTATAAACCAAATAAAATTGAGCAAATTTTACGAAAAGAGAATCTAATTGTAAGAATTGAAAACGATACAGTATTATTAGATTTTAGAAGTATTCAAGAAGATGAAATTGTAAAAATAACACAAATTATAAAAAAGGTATTTTCTTAATGTCAAATATTATTATAGGAACAGCAGGACATATTGACCATGGAAAAACTGCATTAATTAAAGCGTTAAATGGTTATGAAGGTGATAGTACAAACGAAGAAAAACAAAGAGGTATAACTATTGATTTATCTTTTTCAAACCTAAGTAGAGCTCAACAAAATATCGCATTTATTGATGTTCCCGGACATGAAAAATTAATCAAAAACATGATTGCAGGAGCATTTTCATTTGATTATGTAATGCTTGTAGTTTCTGCATCTGAAGGTATTATGCCTCAAACTATTGAACATATTCAAATTATTAACTTACTAAATATTAAAAATTTAATTGTAACTATTACAAAAAAAGATTTAGTAACGCCTGATGAACTTTTAATACAAAAAGAGAATATTTTAAAGTTTTTATCTAAGTTTGATTTTGAAATACAGTTTGTTCATGAAGTTTCTGTTTTTGATGAAAAATCAATTTCTAAACTAAAAGATTCATTATTTACTATTAAAAATACGAATAAAGAAGAAGAAAATTTCTTTAGATATTATGTAGATAGAGTTTTCTCACCAAAAGGAATAGGAACAGTTGTAACAGGAACTGTTTTAGGTAAAAAACTTGAATTAAATGAAAAAGTTTTTATTTGTGAAGCACAAAAAGAGTCAAAAATAAAAAATATCCAAGTTCATAATGAAAATGTTTTAGAAGCAAATATTTCAAATAGAACAGCTCTAAACTTACAAGGAATAAATGCAAACCAAATAAATAGAGGTGATTTAATCACTAAAAAAGGTCACATTAGAGGTTTTGATAGTATTGATGTATCTTTTAAATGTTTACAAGGTAAAACACTAAATCATAATAAATCATATACACTATTTATTGGTGCTAAGAAAATCGAAGTAAAAGTTTTACTTTTTGATACTATTGAGAATGCAGAAGAAGGTTATGCAACTATAAAAGCAGATGAAAATCTTTTTACAATTTTTGGTGAAAAATTTATATTACGTTCTTCAAATGAGACAATTTGTGGTGGTAAAGTCTTAAATCCTATTATTGATCCAATGAAGAAAAATCAAAAAAAATATTTATTAGAGTGCTTAGATAGTGGTGATTTTATAAGTGCCTATAAAACTCTTTTAGAAGCACATAAAAAAGGTTTAGGGATTATCTCTTCAACGCAAAGATTTGCTCTAAGTCATGAAGAAGCTATCTCTTTTGCAAAACAATTAGATGATGTATTTGTAGATGAAAAGCAACTTGTTATTTACCCAAATGCTACAAAAGATTATATAAAAGAGTTTATTAAAAATATTTATATCAAAAATCAATACGCCCTACTTTCCAATGCATCTATTGCACTTAGATTAAAATGGGCAAGTACTCTGTTTATTCAAAAAGCACTTGATGACTTAGAAAATGAGAATTTCTTAGTAAAAGAAAATAATCTTTATAAAAATGCAAATATCAAAGAAGATTTTGCAAAAAACCTTGAAGATACTTTTATGAGCAGATTAAGACAAGAGGATATAACTCCAACTGCTCCATATAATATCTATGATGACCTTGACCTTGATAGAAAACTTGGTGATGACATTTTAAAATCATTAACAGCAAAAAAACAAGTAATAAGACTTCAACATAATCTTTTTATTCATTTTGAAAGTTTAAATAAACTAATCAAAGAAATGAAGAATATTATTAAAGAAGAAGGATATATAGAAATAGCAAATTTTAAAGAAAAATATCCACTAAGTAGAAAATACCTAGTTACATATCTTGATTATTTAGATAATCAATCAGATATTACAAAAGAAGGAAATAAAAGAATATTTGCTTAGAAAACTAAAGGATCGAATCCTTTGGTTTTCCAATATGATAACCTTGTAAATAATCAATTCCTAACTCTATTAATAAAATTTCTATCTCTTCACAGTGTACTTTTTCTGCAATAGTTTGAAGTCCCATATCATGTGCAAATGAGTTTATATTTTTAACTACTTTATATGAATTAGAGTTTGTATGAATATTTTCTATCAATGAACTATCAAGTTTTAAGAAGTCAATATGCAAATTCCCAATATAAGAGAAGTTTGAATATCCTGAACCAAAATCATCAATAGCAACTTTTACATTATATTTTTTTAACTTCTGAATAAAATCATTTATAATATCAAAATCACTAAACTCTTCTGTTTCTAAAAGCTCTACAATAAATCTATGACCAATATTATATTTTTCTAAATACTCAAATAATAAATCAACACTCTTTTTATTTTGAATATCTTCAACACTAAAGTTTACAGAAAAACTAATATCTTCTTTATCTTTAAAATACTCAAAACTATTTTTTAACATTGCTCTTGTAAAATCATCATATTGCTTAGATTTTTTAGATACATCAATAAACTTATCAGGAGTATAAATCTTACCATCTTTTTCTAATCTTGCTAAAGTTTCATACTTATTTATTTGACCAGTTTTCGCATCTTTGATTGGTTGAAAAAATGGTATTATTTTATTGTTCGCCAATGCTTCTTCTATGTTTTTTGTCCATTTAATATGAGAAGTATGTTCATCTTCAACTATTAGTGACTTATCAAATACTTGAATACTCTTATTATCATTAAAAGCTTTTCTTACACTTGTTGTAGTTTTATCAACAATATGCTCTGTCTCATCATAAGTAATACCCAAAGAAATAGTTACATGAATAGTACTGCCATCATAAGCAAATTTGTGTTTTTTAATATCATCTACTAGCTTTTCACAAAATTCTAAATCAACATTTTTATCTAAAAGTATTGCAAATTCATCACTATGAAGTTTATATAACTTTCCTACTTTATTTGTTTTTTCTTCTAAAACCTTTGCCATATTTTTAATAATAGCATCACCTACTTTAGTACCATAAAAGTGATTTATACTTCTAAAATCATCAATATTTATAATTATTAAACTATTTACTTTTTTCTTTTCTAAATCTTGCTCTAGTTTTACAGAGTTTGGTAAAAGTGTTAATGGATTAAAATATATATTATGTAATAGTTTTTCATAAAATTTATTTATTGTTTTTAATAATTTATTAAAACTAAACTGTAACATCTTAATTTCTCTAATATTTGTTTTTACAAATACTTGATTATTGAAATTTTCTGAATCTGCCGATTTTGTAATTTCATTTGATAAAGTAACAATAGGTTTTACCATTTTTGCGTTTATTACAAAAAAGAAAATATAAACAACAAATAAAATAAATATAATAAAAAATATTAAGAAATAATATGTCATAGAATCTAATGATATTTTAATTTCACTTGGTGGATATGAAATATCTAATACTCCATTTATATCGCCAACTTTTGTATTGTAGTGACAAGTTATACATTCATTAGAAACAACTATTGGATATAAATATCTAATAGAACCATCTTCTTGAATCATAAATTGTTTTTCACCATTCATTGCTTTTTGAATAAATGGATCGTTTTTAACTGTTAATTGGTCTTTTAAATTAACCCCTAAAATCTCTTCAACTTTTTCACTTCTATAAGAATGAACTTTTAAATCTTTTCTCATATGCTCAAGTCTATCTATAATTTTAACTAGGTCTTCTTTAGCCCAACCCTCTTGCATTCTTGTGTTCATTGTTTCAAAAATTAATTCGCTTGTTTTAAGAGCATCATCTTCTGCTAAATTATCCAAAGCCGTATGTTTTATATATAATGAAGATATGATTATGAAAATAATACTTGATAATAAAATAAAAAATGTGATTTTAAATATTAATGCTTTATTTGAAATCAATTTATTATCATCATAATTATTAATATGCATTTATTGCCTTTTTATTAAAGTTTACATTCTATGCCAAAAAGTATTAATTATTGTTTAAAGAAAATTATTTTGTTAATAATTAATAAAATCAAGCAATATTAATTACATTAAAATAATCTATTTATTACATATAAATTGCTATTATACAATTCAATAAACTTTAAATAGGAAATTAATGAATAATATTTTTTCAAAAGAAGAATTAAAAAATTATGCTTATATAATTTTAGGTTCAATTGTATTAGCATTAGCAGTTGTTGGATTTTTTGTTCCAAATCAAATTATCACAGGAGGAACAGCAGGACTTGCTTTATTACTTCACTATATAACTCCACTTACAATAGGAACATTAGTAGTTATTATAAATTTGCCATTATTAATAGTTGGAGGTAAATATCTTGGTAAAATGTTTGCTATTAGAACTATTTTAACTATTTTATTAATATCATTATTTATTGATATTTTTGCAGAGTTTTTTCAAATAAAAGCCTTTATACTTGATACTACTTTAGCTGCAATTTTTGGTGGAATATTTATAGGTTTAGGATTAGCACTTGTTATCAAAGGAAATTCATCAGCAGGTGGTTCTACTATTCTTGCAAGAATTATTTCTTCTAAAACTGAAATAAAACCAGGTCAAGTTATTTTAATAATTGATTCATTAATTGTATTATCTTCATTAATGATTTTTGAAGATACAGCAAAAGTTTTATGGAGTGTTATTAGTATTTATGTAACAACAAAAGTAATTGATTTTATTTTAACGGGAAGTTTAAATAAAAAAGTTGTATATCTAGTAACAAATAAAATCGATGAATTAAAAAAACAAATTAGAGAAGAGTTAGGTCCACAAGGAACTATTATCAAAGGTGATGGATTATTTGAAGGTGAAAATAAAAATATGATTTTAATTGTAGTAGAAGTTTCAAAACTTCAACAATTAAGACAAATGATTAGAAAAGTAGACCCTGATGGTTTTTTAATTATCACAGAAGCAACTGAAATGTTAGGAAGAGGACACTAAGTTTAGATATAAAAAAAGAGAAGAAGTAAAACTTCTTCCCTTTTTAATAAAACTTAGATTATTCGTTTTGATTAATGTAAGTCAGCGTTTAATTTAACTTCTCTAGTTGATCTCATTGCAACAATTTGACCATTTACAGAGTTTTGTCTAAAGTGAACACCATTTACACCTAAGAAGTCCATACCTCTCATAAGAGTTTTAATCTCTTTTTCTGGGTTAATTTCTTTTAATGCCTCAACAGCTTTTTCAGATAATGTAATTTTTGTTCCAGGTAAGATTGTAACACCCGCATCTAAAATACAAGAATCACCAATTGCAGTACCAGTACAAGAGTTAGCACCTAATAATGTGTTTTCACCAATAGAAACAGGAACTCCATCAGTACCAGAAAGAACACCTAAAATAGAAGCTCCACCACCAACATCAGAACCAGCACCAACGATTGCAGAAGATGAAATTCTTCCTTCAACCATAACAGCACCTTCAGTTCCTGCATTAAAGTTAATATAAGCAGCACCAGGCATTACAGTTGTTCCAGCTGCAAGTTGTGCACCCATTCTAACTTTTGAAGTTTCTAAAATTCTTGTATTATCAGCAGGGATAACATGAGATAAGAATCTTGGGAATTTATCTACCATATCAATTGCAGGATATTTTCCAGATAATTTTAATGTAATTTCATTAGCTCTTAACCAGTCTAATTCAATTGGTTGATTCCCAACCCATGCACAATTGTGTAATTGTCCAAAGATACCATTTAAGTTAAGAGATCTAAGAGCTGCTTTTCCAGTTGATAAAGCATATAATTTTAAATATGCAGCTTCAACAGATTGTGCATTTTCATCATCAAAAATAAATACAACTTTGTAATCATCAGCAGTTAAACCTGAATCAATTGGTAATGAAGATAATGCAGAAATAACTTGAACATTTTTATGATCTTCACCCTTTGCTTCTGGGATATATGGTCTAAATGCTTCAACACAATTTGTTAAAAACTCATCACTAATATCACATACTAATTCAGATGCAGTAGTATCAACATTTTGTCCAGCTTTTTTTAATGCGTCTAATAAAATAGCTGCACTTCCAAAGTTTTCATTCCAGTTAATTAAAGGATATGTTGCTTGTAAGATTTTTGAAGAGTCTAATTGACCTCTATCAACTTTTGCTATACCAAATCCAATTGGATTTCTGTACCAGTCTTGTGCTTGTATATCATTTACTAATGTTTTAAATTCTTCTTTTGTATAAGCCATTATAATTCCTATCATTTTTTTTGCATTATACTGTATGAAAGACTAATATAAGTTTAAAGAATTTAATAATTAAATTTGAATAAGAATATAGTATAATCCTTTTTTTTATTATGAGGAAAATATATGAGATATAAAAACATGAGTTCTTTTATCGTTATGGATATTGTAAGAGACTCTTTAAAATATGAAGATACTATACATTTTGAGATTGGGCAACCTGATTTAAACCCATCACCAAAAGTTAAAAAGTCTTTACAAAAAGCACTTGATGAAGATAAGTTTTCATATACTGAAAGTTTAGGATTATTAGAATTAAGAGAAAAAATAGCCAAACATTATAAACGTACTTATAATGTAGATATTGACCCAAAACAGGTACTTTTAACACCGGGAACTTCAGGTGCTTTTTTAGTTGCTTATACTTTGACATTAAAACATAAAGAGAAATTAGGTCTTTCAGACCCATCATATCCATGTTATAAAAACTTTGCTCATATGTTAGATATAGACCCAGTTTTTATGCAAATTGATAAAAATTGTGAATATCAACTTAAACCTGAACATTTAGAAAACAAAGATATAAATGCAGTACAAATATCATCGCCTTCTAATCCAACTGGTAATATTTATAGTGAAAAAAACTTAAAAAACTTAGTTGAGTATTGTGATAAAAATGATATTGCTTTTATTTCAGATGAGTTATATCATGGTTTAGTTTATGAAAAAGAAGCAGCTAGTGCTTTACAATTTAGTGATAATGTATTTGTTATAAATGGTTTTTCAAAATATTATTGTATGCCAGGACTTAGACTTGGATGGATTATTGTTCCAAAAGAATTAAGCCGTCAAGCTGAGATTATTGCACAAAATCTTTTTATTTCAGCACCAACTTTATCACAATATGCTGCACTTGAGGCTTTTGATTATGAGTACTTAGATGGTATAAAAGAGAAATTTAAACAAAGACGTGATTATTTATATAAAGAATTAAGTGAAATATTTGAAATAGATGCCAAACCTGATGGTGCATTTTATATCTGGGCAAATATATCAAAATATTCAAATGATAGTTTTGCTTTTGCTAAAGAGTTATTAGAAAATATTCATATTGCTACGACACCGGGAATTGACTTTGGGAAAAACAAAGGAAAAGAGTATTTACGTTTTGCATATACAAGAGATATTAAACATATGAAAGAAGGAATTAAAAGATTAAAAGATTACCTAAAAATGAAAAAATGAAGAGTCTAAGCTCTTCACTTATTTTGTTTTAAATAAATCACTTAACTCTGTTGGAAATGGAAAAACTATTGTATTTGTTTTATCATTTGAAACATCACTTAATGTTTGTAAATATCTAAGCTGAATAGCTTGTGGATTTTGGCTAATTACTTCAGCTGCTGCTAGGATATTTTTACTAGCTTCTAACTCACCTTTTGCATTAATTACTTTTGCTCTTCTTTCTCTTTCAGCTTCTGCTTGTTTTGCAATTGCTCTAATCATACTTTCATCTAAATCAATATGTTTAATTTCTACATTTGAGATTTTTATTCCCCAAATATCAGTCTGTTTATCTAAGATATCTTGAATGTCACTATTTAGTCTTTCTCTTTCACTTAGCATTTCATCTAGTTCATGACCACCTAAAACAGACCGTAAAGTAGTTTGAGCTAATTGGCTTGTAGCCATATGAAAATCTTCTACTTGGATTACAGCTTTTTGAGGGTCTATTACTCTAAAATATACAACAGCATTAACATGCACAGAAACATTATCATGTGAAATAACATCTTGAGTAGGAACATCTAAAACAACTGTTCTTAAATCCATTCTTACTGTTTGTTGTATAAATGGAATAACAACAATCAATCCCGGACCCTTAACACCCGTAAAACGACCTAAAGTAAAAACTACTGCTCTTTCATACTCTCTTAGAATACGAATAGATGCACCTAGTAAAACAATTATAAACACTACTATATACATTAAAGTAAACGAAATCATTTTAAACTCCTTATATTTGCTGTTAAACCTTTTATACTTTGTATTTCAACCTCTTGATCTAAAGTTAGTATGTCATCACTTTTTGCATTCCATAACTCTGCATCAACCATGATTTTATAAGAATTCTCTTTTACTTGTACAACTATTGCTTTTTTGCCAATCATTGTATCAATACCTGATACTAATTTATCTTTTCTTGATTTTATTAAAAAGGTCAAAATATAAATAAACAAAGATAAACTACTCAATCCCAAAGCAAAAACTAAAGGCAAAGAAACACCCTGCCCTAAAGTTTTTTCATCAAATAATAAAATTGAACCAAAAACAAAAGAGAATACACCTGCTATTCCTAAAATTCCAAATCCTGCAACAAATATTTCTAAAACTATAAATATTATTCCTAAAAATATCAATAATAATCCAACATAATTAAAAGGTAAAATATTTAAAGCATAAAGAGCTATAACAGCTGATGTAACACCCATAACCCCTGGGAAAATTGAACCAGGATTCATCATTTCAAATAAAATTCCATACATAGCTACAATTAAAAAAACATAAGCAATATTAGGATTTGAAATAAACATTAAAATACGTGTTTTCCATGATGCTTCAAAAAATAAAAGATTTGCATCTTTTGTATCTATAATTACTTCTTTTTTATCTATTAAAACTTTTTTACCATGGATTTTTTGAAGTAAATCTTGTATATCATTTGCTATAAAATCTATTACTTTAATCTCTAAAGCCTCTTTTGCTGATATACTTTTGCCCTCTTTTACAGCATCCATTGCCCAAGTAATATTTCTATTTCTTAGTTCTGCTATGCTTTTTATATATGCTAAAGAGTCATTTAAAACTTTTTTTTCAAGTGCTGATTTATTATCAGGCTTTGATACTACTTCATTTTCAGGCTTTGTAGGGTTTGTGTTTTTTGGAGTTTGAAATAAATTTACAGGTGTAGCAGCACCTATATTTGTTCCTTCTGACATAACTGCAATATGTGAAGCATACATCAAAAACGTACCAGCACTTGCAGCTCTAGCACCTTTTGGAGATACAAACATAACTACAGGAATTTTACTGTTTAAAATATCTTGTATCATATCTCTCATCGAACTAGCCAATCCTCCTGGGGTATCAAGTTCTATTAATATTAAAGAGGAGTTATTATTTTTACTATGTTTAAAAGCATCTTTTAAATATGTTGAAGTTGCAGGAGAGATAATATTGGCAATTTTTATATGCGTTATTGTATTAGCATTTAAAGTTAATGAAAAGAGAAAGAAAAAGAGTAAAGAAAAAATAAATCTCATAATGAATCCTTTAAAAAAGGTTTTACATCTATGAGTTTATCTTACTCCTTTTTTTAGGATATAGCAAATATTTACTTTAAAGTACAATACCTAATAAATCGTATCCATATCAATAATTGCTAAGGGTGAGTTTATTGTATGAAGTGCTGTTAAAAGTGCTTTTACATTTGATGAACGTAGTATTATTTCATATCTGTATTTATTTGCCATTTTAAAAATTGGTGATTGTCCAAAACCTACAACTTCTATATCTTTATTGGCTTTTAAAATAGCTATATATTTATCAAGTTCATCTTTTACTTTCAAGCCATTTGTATGAGCAAATATTACTTTTGCCATTTTTACATAAGGAGGATATAACTCTTCTCTAAATTCAAGTTCTGATTCTAAAAACTCTTGATAGTTTGACTCATTTAAATAATAATCAAAGAAGTCTTCATTTTTTGTTTGAATAACTACTTCACCCTCTCCTTTTCTTCCACTTCGTCCTGATATTTGAATAAGTAAAGATAAGGCTCTCTCACGTGCTTTATATGAGTTCATATTAAGAAGTGAATCAATTCCTAAAACAACTGCAAGTTTTACATTATGATAATCATGCCCTTTTGAAAGCATTTGAGTTCCAACTAAAATATCTATTTTACCTTTGTTAAAATCATTTAAAATAGCTTTTAATTGTGTATTTGTTTTAACCTTATCTCTATCAAATCTTTTAATTACTTTATCTGTAAAAATCTCATTTAACTCTTCTTCTATTTGAGCAGTTCCTACTCTTAGATTATGAATAATTCCATTATTACAAGATGGACAAGTTTCAGGGATTTTTTGTGCATAACCACAATAGTGGCATTTTAGGGCTAAATCATTTTTATGTAAACTCATTGAAACAGAACAAAATGGACACTCAACTGATTTTCCACAAGTAGTACAAATTTGATATTTAAAGTTTGCTCTTGTTGGTAAAAATACAATTACCTGATTTCCAGATTCTACTGTTTGTGAAATTTTATTTATAATCAAAGGAGATAAATTTGCATCACTTTCATCAAATACATAATGTTTATTTGTATTATGGTAAGTTTTATCAAGTCTTATAAATGGAATTTTATGAAATGAGCTTGTAGAAACCGTTGCACTTCCTAAAACTAATTGCATATCAAATTTTTTAGCGATATAAATTGCTAAATCTTTTGTATGAAATCTTGGTTTTGAGTCACTTTTATAAGACTCATCATGCTCTTCATCAACTACGATAACACCTAAGTTTGCATAAGGCAAAAATAAAGCAGAACGAGCTCCAGCTACAAGTTTTATACTTCCATCTTGCAAACCTGTTAAAATCTCTTCTTTTTTCTTTTTTGTAACTTTTGAATGCCAAATAGCAATAGAGTCTCCAAATACTTTTTCTAATCTTTTTTGCATTTGTGGAGTTAGAGAAATTTCAGGCATTAATAAAATTGCTTGTTTATTCTCTTTTATATGATTTTCAATAATTTTAATATAAATTTCTGTTTTACCAGAACCAGTATTTGCAAATAGAAGTGCTTGTTTTTTTTCATTTAAAAATGAATATGCTTTATTTTGTTCAGGTGATAACTCTATTTTTGAATCAAATTCATAACTTTGTTTTAAATCTTTAATATCACTATTAAAAGGAATATAAACACTTAAAGCCTCACCTAATGAACATACATAATATTGTGATACAAAATGTGCTGTTTGAAGCATTTGAGAATTATAATATTCTTTTGTAAGTTCTTCTATACTTACACATTTAAAACTTGGTTTTTCTACTTCTTTTATAACAACAGCATCATTTAAAACTTTTCTTCTTTGAAGTTTTACCTTTACTTTAGAACCTATTTGTATTTTTTCTTCACTTTGGTACGTTAGGTTATTAAGTGGTGATTTTAGTAAGGCTAATTCATAATAATGCATTATTCTATCTCTTTACAAATCTCTATATTACTTTTACAAATAAAAATATTATTTTCAATTTCAAATAAAACTCTTTGATTTGAAGCTAAAAAATATTCATAAGATAAAGTAGAAGTTTTTATCCATTTACCTAACTCTTTTGTTTCATTATCAGTAGAAAATATATCAAAATCAATAACTTTAGTAAAAAGTTTTTCATCTTTTATATTAACTCTTGCATCATCTAATTTATCAATCTTAAAATCACTTAATAATAAAATTTCTTTACTTTTTAATTTACTTATATTATTTTGGATAATTGCAACATTTGATTTTAGTTGTGTTAAATGAGTTTTTAGAAAAACATCTTGAAGTTTTGGAACTAAAAAATAAGAAATTATAGCTATTATTAAAATAACTATAATTAATTCCAATAAGGAAAAAGCTTTTGCTATCAAATTTGTGTTAATTTATCTGAGATTTCCTCAATATCTCTTTTAAATATTGAATACTCTTGAGATATTTGGATATATGCAGCTAATAAATCTCTAGTATCATTTCCTTTTTTAGGATCAAAATACTTTGTAATTTCTTTTTCTAATGATTCATTAACATTAATTGTATATGCCATATTATTTATATGAAACGTTAACTCTTTATTCACTTGTTTTTGCCTTTGCTGCTGTAAGCGTTGTATCTATTCTTAAGAACATATCTTCATTGTTCCTTGTTAATTCATCGTTGTGATTTTTGATATTAAGAAGTTCTTTATTTAAAGATTGGTTCTCAAATTCCAACTTCTTATATTCTTTTAATAATTTATTTATTCTATTATTTAACGTTTCTATTATTTCCATGTTGGAATTCTATCAAAATTTACCTACTAAGAAAATTTAAATTATTCAACTTTTTCTAAATTTTCTTCATTTATCATCATTTTAGCTACTTGATACAACATTGCAACCGATTTTCCCCATTGAGAACAATCTTTTACATCATCTAAAGTAAAACCAAATTTACCAGTAATTTTTTGAATTAGCTCTTGTTCATTTAAATGGAAATTATTATCAATATGTATTAAAATCATTAACTCTAAAAGTACAATTTTTTGACTTTTTTTAGATTTAAAATCATTTAATATTTCTTCTAAACAAAATTCATCTTTATCAAAAGCATTTATATTTTCTATTCCCATTTCTGAACAATATTCAAGGATAATTTCTTCTTCTTTTTCTCCATAGTGATTATCTATTCTAGCTAGATAATGTGCTAATTGTAAAAAAGAGAATTTTTCATTAGCTTTTAATTTCATTAATAACATTTTATTTCCTATATTTATTTAAATATTTCTTGTTTATTATATATAATTAAAGTTAATCAATAATAAACCCAATTAGCTCTACGATGCCCATCCTGGGAATAATACGATTAAACCACTTGACATAAATTCAATTGCAATTGATGCAAGAATTAATCCCATAATTCTTGAAATAACATTTATTCCAATAAGTCCAAGTTTTTCTGATAAATATGCTGCTGCTCTTAAAAATATATAAATATTTAAAATAAGAACAGAAACTATTAAACTCATCATTAATAAATGTCCAAAACCTTGTGAATTATTTGAAAATACAATTACAGTAGAAATCGCACCAGGTCCCATAATAAGAGGGATTGCTAAAGGAATAATTGCTAAATCTCTATTTGATACTTTTGCTTCAGCAAGCTCTTCAGGAGTTTGTTTTGCTCCTGGAATTTTTGCATTTATCATATTTATTGCTAATGTTAAAAGAAGTATTCCTCCTGCAACTCTAAAAGCAGGTATTCCAATATTAAAAAAACCTAAAAGATGAGAACCTAACCAAACAGAACATAAAGCAACCATAAGCCCTGCTATTGAAGCATTTTTAGCTAATTCATTTTTTTCTATTTTTGATTTTCCAGCTGTTAGGTTTACAAAAATAGGCATTGCTGAAAATGGTCCCATAATTGCAAATACACCAAAAAATATTTTTACATAATCTTCTAATGGCAACATTTAAAAACCTTTAATACTTAAAACAGGGAATACTGCTAATAATCCAGAGATAATAAATTCAACAGAAATAGATGCAAGAATTAAACCCATAACTCTTGAAATAATATTTATTCCAGTAACTCCTAGTTTATTTGATATAAGATTAGACATTCTTAGTGCTAAATAAATATATAAACTAATAGCAATAACAATTACACTCATCATTGCAAAGTGCATTATAGAGTTTGATTGTTGAGAAAATATTATTATAGTAGATAAAGAACCAGGCCCTGCAATTAAAGGAATTGCTAAAGGAACAACTGCGATTTCACTAATATTATCACTTTTTTCTTGTGCTTCTTCTAACTCTTCTTTTGTATTTTTTGCATTTGGTGTTTTTGCATTTAACATATTTATAGACATAAGTAAAAGTAAAATTCCACCAGCTATTTTAAAAGCAGATATAGAAATACCAAAAAACAATAATACATATTGACCTATCCAAACAGCAACTAATGCTGCTATACATGCTGCAAATGCAGCTGTTTTTGCAGTTTCGTTTCTTTGAATAGCAGTTGTATTTGATGTTAATGATACAAAAATTGGAATAGCGGCAAAGGGAGAGAATATCGTCATAATTCCAATAACAATTTGAAGATAATCACCTAATGGTAACATAGCAAAACCTTAATATAATTTTTAAGTATTATATCGAAAAAATTTCATTTAGTTACTTATTAATTACTAAAAAATTATGGATTTACTGTGGCTTTAAATAATGCAACACCATTTTTAATCTCTTTTATTACAGCAGACCTACTTGCATTGCCTTGATTATCAATAGAAATCATTCCAGACACTCCATCAAAGTTTTTAGTTTTTTTAATTTCTTCATTAATACATACAGAATTTGTAGGGTCTTCACATCTATTCATCGCATCAATTAAAACATTATAAGTATCAGCACCTAAAGCAGTATATGAAGTAACTTTATCTTGTCCTGTCTCTTTTTTATGATAAGCAATAAACTCAGCAGAAGTTTTAGAAGGTGGATTTAAAGAATCAAAAAAATCTGTATACATATATCCTTCAATAGCATTAGCACCTAAAGCAATAAAAGTTTCATTAGCAACACCATCACCGCTAAACATAGGTTTTTTTAAGCCCATATGCTTAGCTGCTCTTGCAATCATTGCAGCTTCAGGATGGTATAAAGGAAGGAAAATAAATTCAGGATTAACTTTTTTAATTTCAGATACTACTTTTTTAAAATCTTTATCACCTGAAGAGATTTTTATCTTTTGTACAATTTCTCCACCTGCATTTAAAAATGCCGTTTGAAATGCTTTTGATAAACTAAAAGAGTATGCTTGTTCTTGATCGATTATAATTGTAGCTGTTTTATACCCTTGTGATATAGCATAGTTTGAAACAATCTCACCTTGAAATGAATTTGTAAAACAAACTCTATTTGCAAATGTTTTATTAACAGTTAATTTATCATTTGTAGCAGATGAAGCAATAACAGGGATTTGATTTTTTTGAGCAATTGAAATAACTTGTTCTGTATTTGATGATGTAAGAGCACCTAAAATAGCAACAACTTTATCAGATGAAATAAGCATTTGTGTAGCAACAGCTGACTCTTTTTTATCACCTTTATTATCTAATAAAACAAGTTTAATTGTATCACCATTTTTTAATCTAGGTTGCAATTTATGTGCTAGTTCTACACCTAAATTTGCTTTTTGACCATAAGCAGCAATAGTTCCTGTCATTGGCATAACAGCGCCGATTTTAATCTCTTTTGCTAGTGAAACAACACTTGTAAGGCTAGTTATTACAATTAAACTTAATATTTTTTTCATCATTTCCCTTCTAGAACAAATTACAATATTGTAATAGTATGTAAAAGTTCTGTAACAAATACAATTTTAGGCTTAATAAATCTACTAAATTATTAATTTGTTTCTAACTCATACTAAAATTAGACAAAGTAAAATAAATGATTATTTTATGAAAGGTCAGAATAAAAATCTTTTACTTCATCTTGTGCTTGATTTATTGAAATAGGAATAAAATTGATTTTAGTATTTGGTTTTGCTTGTGAAAGTTTAAAACAATCAATACTTAAAACAGAACCAATCTTTGGATAACCACCAATTGTTTGTCTATCTTTTAATAAAATTATTGGTTGTCCATCTTTTGGAATTTGAATTGCTCCAAAAGATATTCCTTCTGAAATAATTCCATCAATATCACAAGAAATTGCAACTCCATTAAGTTTGCAACCCATTCTATTAAATTCATTTGTAATTGTATATTTATTTGAAAAAAACTTTTCTATTTCTTCTTTTTTAAAGAATTCATCTTGATAAGATAATACTACTCGTAAATTCAATTCATCATCATAAGAAGGAAGATACTTATCTTTTAACCTAATATTGTATGTTTTAGTAGTTTCTTTATACTCCAAAATATCACCTTTTTTTATTTTATCGCCATTGATTCCACCAAGGTTTTCTTTGATTGTTGTTGAATTACTTCCAAACTCTTTTTTAATCAAAAAACCACCTTTTACGCATAAATAAACTTTTGCGCCATTTGTGATTTTTCCGATTTTTAAAATATCCCCTACTTTGATATTATGAGTTTGCCATATTTTTGCAGGTTTATCATTTATAAAAAACTCACAATAAGCACCTGTTATTGCAATTTGTGTATTTTTATGGGCTTTAAATATATTATTTGAAAATGATATTTCTAAGATATTTGTATCTTTTGGATTTTCTAACATTTTATTTGCAAATAAATAGGCAAATTCGTCCATTACTCCTGAGTTTGTTACACCAATTGAAGTAAATGAAAAACGCCCTTTATCTTGTAATAATGTAAGAATTGGAGAGTTTATAATTTCTAAACTCATAAAACTCCTCCTTGCTTTAAAAATTCTTCTTTTGAAATTGGATTAAATTTAACTTTATTACCAACACTTAAAGGAGATAATGAATCTAGTTTTTTATCAAATAACTCCATAGTAGTTCGTCCTATAATATTCCAACCACCAGGAGAGTTTTGTGGATAAACAGCTGTTTGAGTATCAGCAATTGCAACTGAACCTTTTGGAATTACTTTTCTTGGACTTGACAATCTTGGCATTGCAATTTTTTTATCAACACTTGCAAGATATGCAAAACCTGGCAAAAATCCAATAGCATATACATCATAAAGTTTATTTGAGTGAATTTCTATAATCTCTTCTATACTTAAAGATGTTTTTTCAGCCATAAATTCTAAATCAAGTGCAACTTCTGTTCCATAATAAACATCAATTTGTACAATTTTTTCATCTTCTTTATCTGTTTTTGTTAAATCAATTGAATCTTGAAGTTTTTGTTTAATCTCTTCATAATCATATTTAAAAATATCATAAGTAATAAAAATAGAGTTATATGAAGGAATAATTTCAATTAATCCTTCAATATTTAAACTCTTTAAACATAAATATGCATTTTTAACTTTTGATGAAATATCTTGGCTTATTTCATCTCCAAAATAAATGATTAGTGAGTCAACTGAAGCAATTTTAAAGTTCATTAAGATAAAGCTTTTTTAAGTAGTTTTATAAAGTCCAAGGCTTTTTCATTATCTCCATGTACACAAATTGTATCTGCTTTTATAAATAGTTTTTTATTATTTATACTCTCTATATAACCTCTATCTTTTAAAAGAGAAATTCTTTGTGCAACTTTTAATTCATCATCAATAACTGCATTTTCATGTGTTCTTGCAACTAAAGTTCCATTATCATTGTAGTTTCTATCTGCAAATACTTCATATATTAGATTAATTCCATAAGTCATAGCTGTATGAGCAAAGGCTTCATAATTTGGAGTTGATAAGATCATTAATTTTATATTTTTATCAAATGATGAAATTGCACTTAAAACTGCTTTAAATATATTTTCATCTCTCATCATATCATTGTATAAAGCACCATGAGGTTTTACATAAGAAATTGCTATAGCTTGAGCTTTACAAAAAGCGTTTAAAGCACCTAATTGATATAAAACAATCGCTTTTATTTCTTCTAATGAACAAAGAACTGTTCTTCTTCCAAAACCAAGTAAATCTTGATATGCAGGATGCGCACCGATTGTAACATTATGTGTTTTTGCTAATGAAACTGATTTACTCATAGTTACAGCATCACTTGCATGAAAACCACAAGCAAGATTTGCCATATCAATATAAGGCATAATCTGTTCATCAAATCCCATTTTCCAAATACCAAAGCTTTCGCCCATATCGCAGTTTAATCTAATATTCAAATTCTCACCTTGCATTAAAATCCTTTATTTTATCATATATCTTTAAATCTCGTCTTTTATACCTGATTTATTGACTCTTACAATTGCTAATAAAGAAACCATCCCTAATACAAATAAAAAATTTACATCACTTAAATATGCAATA
>NZ_JBGUES010000014.1:0-27762 GCF_041821165.1 Poseidonibacter sp.
GCTGGTAGACAAGCGATCTCGAAAGATATTAGTAAATTAATTGATCAGTTAGATAATATTGCTTCACAAACAAACTATAATGGTATTTCACTTTTACAAGCGAGTGCTACAGGTACAGGTACTGCTTCATCACAAACATTCCAAATGGGTGATAAAGCTGCTAATACTATTTCATCTGGAGATAGTGTTCAAGCTAACTCTGTAGGATTAAGTTTAAATGGTCTTGATGGAATGACTAGTGCTGCTGCTGTAAGTCTTGGTGGTATTTCTGCTGCTAATGCGAGACTTCAAATGGTTGAAATTGATCAAGCACTTGATAAACTAAATGGATGGAGAGCTGACTTCGGGTCTACTCAAAATCAATTAGAATCAGCTGTTAGAAACTTAAGTACTCAACAAACTAATATTAAAAATGCTGAGTCTATCATTAGAGATGTTGATTATGCAAAAGAGAGTGCTAACTTTAGTAAACAAAATATTATTGCTCAAGCTGGAACTTATGCTCTAAGTCAAGCTAATAATATGCAACAAAATGTAACTAGATTATTACAATAATCTAAAACGAAAAATTCAAGTCTTATTTTAGACTTGAATTTTCTTCTACTATACTTTCTAAATAATTTTTATATTTTGTAACTAACTCAATAAGTTTGTCTTTCCAAATCTTACTAACTTTTTTCATATTAACTTTATCTTTTTTGTCTTTTATTAACATACAGTATGAAATAAATGGATTAAATGCTAAAGTATATGTTACATATATTTCTTTTAAGTAATTTATATTATTCTTATTACTCATGATATAAATAAAAACTTCATTTGCTAGAATATTTAATTCATTATATGTTTTAAAATCTTTAGAGTTTTCAACTTTTTCTATTATTTTTTTTACAATATCTAAGTGGATATTAATATTTTCTAAGTCTTTTCTACTTAATTTAGAAATAACTATTGAGTCTAAATCATTTAATAATTCTTCTTTTAATAACTCTTTGTTTAGTGATTCTGCATTTTTTGTATCTAAATCTTTAATTTTTAAAGGTATTGTATTATCTATATATGCACCATGATTACTTAGGTTAAATGTGTTAATCGTATTTACCTTCGATTGTCCATTATAAAACCTTAATGAACCATAATATAATCTACTTGTTAATACTTCATCTTGTAAATTACCTTTAACTTTTATAATATCACCTTTAAATGAATAATCTTCAGTTACAGATATATCATTAAGCTTATCTATATCTAGTTTTTTATTATATTTATAATCAGATGAGTGTGTAGAACCTGTATCTTGGTTTAATGCCAAATCTAAACCTAATAAATACATCTCTTTTATATTAGTAAATCTTGATATTATAGAATATGTTAATTCACCTACTGAATTTCCTGTTAGACCTTTATTTCCAAATTGTATAGATGCTAGAACTTCATATAAATAAACATTTGTAATATCAGATAATTTTGTTAATACTTCTTCATTTGTATTAATTGATGCTAAAATAATTGTATCTTTTAATAAATCTTTTAATTTTGGATTAGAGAAAAATTGTATATCTACATAATATTGTGGATCAAGAGTAGTTACAATATCAGGCTTAATATCATTATCATATAATATATTTAATGAAGCAGCCATAGTGATAATTATAAATTTATCTTGATTTTCTTTTACCCATTGTATATTATCACTTAAAGAAGGTCCCGCTCCTAAATATAATATAGGCCTATTCTCAAAAGTTTTTAGTTTTGTATTTTCTTTTAATGCTAATGTTTTATATTTAAAAAAGTTTCTTGATAAATTATAAACTACATTATCTAAATTCATATAGTAATTAAAAGACATTGGATTAACAGATAATACTCTATCAATAATTCTATTAAAATAATTATCTACATGATAATTTGTTGAGAAGAATTTTAAGATAGAGTTATTATAAACATCTATATTATAAAAGTCTAAAAACTTATTCATAAATACATCATCATCATCCATAATTGAGAAAATTACTTGTTTACCATTTACAGCTAAAGAACTATAATCACAAACAAATAATGATAATCTGAATATTTCTAAATTGTTTTCACAAACAAAAAAAGTTTTTGCTTTTATTTTTTTTAAGATTTTAGGGATATGTCTTCCAAGTAAAGTTCCAATAAACATAAATTTATCAATATGACTTATTCGTTTAGCTTCTCTATCAATTGTATAGTTTAATTCTTTTTTAATATTATAGAAATCATTCATAAATTTTTTCCCAGCAACAGAGTAAACTCCCTTGTCACCTTCTATTTCAAATTTACCATCATTTTCATGATTATATAAACCCTGACTTAAAGTGTTTATTGTATTCTTTAAATCATAGTTTGTTTGAATTACTGCTTTATTATTAAACTTCTTAGGATTCTTATCATATAAAAATGTATCTTTTTCATTATCATAAATATCAAAATCACCTGATTCTTTAATATATTCGAGGAAATATCTCTCTTTATATTGTCCATTTCCAATTAAATTACTTAAATTATTAACTCTTATAAATAATTCATTATCAAACTCTGATAAAAATAATAAATTTAGATGGTGCGTATCCATCATTGCTTTATGTAGTTGTTCTTCTGCAGTCATTTCCATAATATCCCTTTGAAAAATATCTATCATTATACAATATTTTATTTAATGTAGGTATAATTATTTTTATGCAAGAAATCCAACAAACAATGATTGAAATATATCAAAAAAATATTTCATATTTTAAACTTAATCATCCTGATATTTTTGAAAAAATTCAACTTTTTGAAAAAATTAATAAAGAGACATATCATATTGACTTTATTGATAATCATTTTGAATTAATCCATAATAATACAAAAACTTATAATTGTGACCCTTTTTATGATGCACAATATAGAGCAAAAAATATATTTAATAATGAGAATATTTTTTCTCTAATAAATACTTCTTCTGAGATTTTAGATTATGGTGATTTTGATGAGACAATAACTAGTTCTAAATATATCAATGAATATATCAATGAATTAAAAAATAAAAAAGATTTTGAATATGATATTAATAAATTTATTTTTATAGGTACACTCTTAGGAATACATCTTAATGATATTGATAAAATAATACAAGCAAAAGCATATTTAATTATTGAACCTAATATAGAAATATTTAGATTATCTCTATTTTTAACAGACTATGAAGAGTTATCTTTAAATAGTAAACTATTTTTTTGTGTAAACTTTAGTGACTCACAATTAAAAAATAGTTTAAATAAATTTTTATCATATAAGTCTATTTATAATAACTTTATTAGATTTGAATTAGCAAGTAAAAATGAACTTGAGTTAATAAGTACTATTTCTGAGTTTTTAACACTTGAAAATAAAATAAGATACCCTTTTTCTGAATATATATATGGCTTAAAAAGAGGTTTTCATTATCTTAATTATTCAAATAATGGTTTTATAAATCTATATTCAAAAAAAGAGTTTTTAAAAGATTTACCTATTTTATTTTTAGCCGCAGGTCCTTCTTTGGATAAATATATAGAGTTTATAAAAAAAGAGCAAGATAGATTTATTATAGTTTGTGCTGCAGCTATTTTAAAACATCTTTATTCCAACGATATTAAACCTGATATAATCATTTCGATTGATGCAGGGAAAAGTACTGTAAAAAATCAATTTGATGTAGAAAAAGAGTTTTATAAAGATGCAATAATTATTGCATCTATTAAAACAGATACAGATATATTCAAAATGATTGATAATTCAAATGTCTTTTTTATACAAACAACTTTAGAATTAGTAAATAAATTTGGTCTTCTTACAGGTGTTACAGTAGGAGATATTGGAATAAAAATATTATTATCACTTGGTGCGAATAATTTATACTTAATAGGTTTAGATGGGGCTATTAACGAAGATACAGGTGAGACTCACTTTTCATCTTATTATTATAAAAAAAATATCCAAAAAGAAGAAGAAAATAGTTATAAAAATCATTTAGTATCTGTTAAAGGTAATTTCAAAGATGAAGTTAAAACTACACTTCTTTATAAAGATATGATTGATTCTATAAATAGTATTGATTCAAAATTAATTGAAAATAGTTCTATTTTTAATCTATCAAATGGAGCATATTTTAATAATACTTCAAAATTAAAACTTATTGATATTAATATACAAAATTTTAAAATAATAGATAAAAATGAAATAAAGAAATCTTTTAAGAATCATCTTAAAACAATAAGTAAAAAAGGTTTTTCTAAACTTGAAGAGAGTGAAAATAAAAAAGAACAAAAAATCATAAAAAAGTTATCTTCAATAAGAGATATAGAAAAAGATTTTTTAAGTATTCAAAACAAATATAATAACTCTTTTGTAATTCAAATTGTAAATGAATATTTTTTATTAACAAACCCTTATAACTACTATGTTAAAGATAAAAAGATCCAAGCAAAGCAGTTAAAAGAGATTATTGAAGAGTTTAAAACTATTTACAAAAGCTAAGATTATTTTTTAGTATATAATCTTAGTTCTGAATGAAAATTATCTTCTGTTTTAAAACCAAAAATTTCTGAATCTTTTGAAACTAATTTATACTCAGGTAAAAAAGTATCATAATCATCTCCTAAAATTGGAGTTTCTACTCCATAAACAGTATTTTCATCTTTTTGCTTTTTCCCCTCTTTTATATTTCTTAATAAAATATATTTAGGGTTTAATTTTCTTACATATTCACAATAGTTATTTACAACATCTGGTTCCATCTCTTGAAATGAAATAAAATTAACAAATAAATCAATTTCACCTTGAAGTTTAGGAATTTGCCATGAACATATATTTAAAGCTTTATACTCTTGTTTTAATTCATTTATATCTAATATCTCTTTTTCTAATAAATCATTATAATCAGCAACATTAGAAGAACCAAAAACCTCTTTTAAATAATAAGATGAAACAAAAGATACTGGTGGAATATCTGCATTTATATAAAAACACTCATTTCGTTCATCACCTAAAAGAATTTCTCCTAATGTACCAAATCCACCACCTATTTCCATTACATTTTTAATATCTTTTGTATCAACATGTTTTTTTATAAAGTTTAGGCCTAATAAATAGTTTAGAAAAGATCTAGAGAAATTTCTATTATCGAAAGTATATTGTTCTACTGGCTTACCTACTTTACTTTCTGATACTTTATTTGTATAAGGAGCAAACTCTTCATTAGTTGCAACTAATGTTCTATAATCACTAAAAGCTTGCATTTTACCTGATAATAATAATTCAAGTTTTGTATTTAATTTAGGGTCAATTACTAACTTATCTAATTCCTCTTTTACATTTGCAAATAATTCTTCATTTTCTAAATATGTTGGATAAGAGTATGTTGGAACAAAAAAACTTCTTGTAGAGTTTAAAGCACGAAATTTTTCAACGCCTTTTTTTTCTAACTCATCAATTATTACTTTAGAACCTTCTTCCCAAAATGGTGTTGGTCTATAAAAATGAGACTGTTCATTCATATCATCTAACATTTTTTTTAATGAGTTTTTATTAAAACTATTCATATCTTTCTCCAATTTTATTTTTCTATATCTTTTAATGATAAAGCTGTTGCAAAACTTAGGTTTTTATTAGCTTTTTTACCTAATATATCTTTTAGGTATTTTGGATGTAATCCATAACCTGGTCTTACACTTCTTATATTATCTTCTGTAAATATTTCATCTTTTTTTATATCTTTACTAACATATAAACTTCTTGAAAAAACTCTACTACTTTTTCTTTTTTGTGTTAAAGAATAATCAACTTTACCTAGAAGTTTTTCAGTCTGCCTAATTTTTAAAATCATATCTTTAAATTCATCTTTTTGCATTGAAAACTGCGCATCAGCACCACCAATACTTCTATCTAAAATAAAATGTTTTTCAATTACTCTTGCACCTAATGTTACTGCAACAATTGGTGCGGTTGCGCCTATTGTATGATCTGAAAAACCAGATATTACACCAAATGTTTCAGCTAAATTTGGTATTGTTAATAAGTTTGCTTCTTCAAGTGGTGCTGGGTATGCACTAGTACATTTTAGAAGAATGATATTTTCATTACCAACACTTTTACAAATATCAACTGCATCTTGTATTTCATCAATAGTTGCAATTCCTGTTGAAATAATTATAGGTTTTTGCTTTTTTGCAGTGTATTCTATTAACTCATAATCTGTTATTTCAAATGAAGCTATTTTATAAGCAGGTGCATTTAAACTCTCAAGCAAATCAACAGCAGTTTTATCAAAAGGTGAAGAGAATATTATAATATCTAACTCTTTAGCATAATCGAAAAGTTCTTTATGCCATTGCCATGGAGTATATGCTTCTTGATATAAATCATATAAATATTTTCCATCCCATAATGTACCTTGAGATATTTTAAAATCATCTGTTTTTGAGTTTAGTGTAATTGTATCGGCTGTATAAGTTTGAAGTTTAACAGCATTTGCACCTATATCTTTAGCTGCTTTTATACTATCCTTAGCAGTTTGTAAACTACCATTATGATTTGCACTTAACTCTGCAATAATAAATGTTTCATTTGAATCAAAATCAAAATTTGCTATTTTCATAATTTCTCCCGCTTTGTATTATTTCTAATGATTCTTTAAATCCATGATTTAAAATTAAATCAAAAATTCCTATATATGAAATAAACTCATTACCAACTTGTTTATAAACTGGGTGTTTATAATTTTGATAAATCACTTTTATACTGTTTTGTTTAAAAAGAATTAAATCTTTATCTAAATACTCTTTTGCATTAAAAGGTGAGTAATACTCTTGTGCATTAATATTTTTACATAAAGTTAAAACTAAATTTGATTTTTTTTCATCAATACTTTCTAAAGATGAGGCTTTAATTAATTCTGTTTTTATACCTAATTTATTGCATATTTTTTCTATAATATTTATATTATAATCACATAAACTATTCGTATTAAAGTTAATAAGTTCTTCAATAAAAGATATATTTTTTTCAAAATATTCACTTTTTTTATACTCTTGATAAATTGTTTTTAAAAGTTTCTTTTTTGCAAAATTAAAAGTTTCATTAATTTTTGTATCTTTTATTAATAAATCAAATTTTGAAGTACTTTTTACAATGGGTATGCTTATTAAGTACTCTTTATTATTAACTTTAATCTTATTTCTTGTTTGCCAACTTTGTTGATTTAACTGAACTGTATCTAAAAAAATAAATTTATCAACACTATTGATTAAATCAAAATATCCAAGCCATGGATTAAAAGTTGGTTGCATTATTGCAATTTTACTCAATCTGTCCCCAAATAGCGATATCAGAATTTAAAATTGTTTCACCATTTTGACAATTTTGATTATCTAAATGATTAATTGAAAAATTAGAAAGATTTAAATATTTTCTTAAAATATCAATTAACTCATACTCTTGATAACAAGTACATAATGCACCCTCTTCTCCAGTAATATCATTTTGCATTAAATAACTATCTTTTGATACTTTTTTACCTAATCCATATCTATAATCTTTTATTGTTCTTGTTCTTAAAAAAAACTTTGCACCTTTTTTAAAAATCTTATTTTCAACACTTAACTCTAAAAATTTAATAAAGTCCTCTTTTGAAATATATGAAATTACATTAGGAATAGTGAAAATATCAACTTCTAGGTTTTTATTAGTCTGTACAAAACTCATCATATCTTCACAATTAAACTCAAAACTACCTTCAGATTGGTAAATATTTTCAAAATTATAATTAGCATTAGCGATATTGTCTTTAGATATATCTACTCCTTGAACATCATAATCATATTGATAGTAAAGTGATAAGTTATTACCATTTGAACAACCAAATTCTAAAACTTTGCCTTTTTTTTCAAAAAGTCTTTCTTTAAAAAAATACTTAATTACATACTCATCAGGATATTTTAATCCTTTAATATCTTTAATTGTCATTTAGAAATTCCTTTACTTTTATATATAAATCTTTTTTAATATCACTTTCAAAAAACAGATCTTTTTCTGCTAAAATTCCTAAAACTGTAAGACCTTTAATATCTCTATTTTTAATTTTTTTTCTCATTTTATCCATTGATTCTATATTGTCTTTAGATAACAAAGGAAATCCATAATTTAAAATTTCAGTTTTTGCAAATTTTACCTTACAATCTTTTTTTAATATATTAAACTTTTTCAATTCAGATATTGCTGTTTTTTTAATATCTTTTTCATTTTTACTATCTTCATTTGAAACTAACATCTCAACACTAATTGGATATAAACCATCTCTTTTAGCGCCTTTACAATAGTTTATATAGTTATCAACTCTAAAAGTTTTATATTTATTATCATAATTATAGAAATAACTTAAGTCAGCAATTTTAAGTTTTTTATCAATCAAAATATTTGTAATTGCAGTTTTAGGAGCTGCTTGAAACTTTAGATTTGAAATTTTTATATCTAATAAGTTCATAAGAGGGACATAACCAGCTGACCAAAAAAGCTGTTTAATATTATTTATTTTGATGTTTTTTAAGTTTATTTGCTTTATTTTATTTTTACTAAGGTTTATATTTTTAACCTCATCATTTAGATAAATTAAAACACCTTTTTCTTCAAGTTTACTTTTTAAAGCCTCTATTACTCTATAAATTCCATACTCTTTTGGATAGTATGCTTTTTTTACCCCTAATATATCAGATGATAATTCTTGTTGTTTTGGATAAGAAAGAACTCTACTTAATTTATCTGTAGGTAATAAATCATGCATTACTTTTTGATTAAATAGTCCAACTCTTGTAAAAGGAGTTAAAAACATTGCCATATAATCCATATTTTTTGGATGAGTATTATATAAAGATTTAAAGGTTGGAACGATTGCTTCTTTTGTGATTTTTTTACCAAATAAAGATTTAGAGTATTCATAAGCACTTGTTTTTTCTAAAGTATCAACTTTTTCAAAATTATTAAAAAAATCTGCTCTTAATTCATCTAAATTTTTTCTATGTCTTAAATCAATAAAAGGTGAATGTTTTTGTAATTTACCATCAAAGAAAATACCTGTTAATGCTCTTTTCTGACCATTTATTGCAGATGATACTTGCCATTTATCTTGTGGCAATAAGTCCCTTAATATATTATCTAACTCTTCAATTCCAGTTTCTAATATATTATGTGCACCATAATCGAACTTACCATATTTACCATAATCAAAACACTTTAATAAACCACCAAGAGTACCTGTTCTTTCAACTAAATGAACTTGATATTTTGAATCTTCTGATAATAAATATGCACTAAGTAAACCTGCAATTCCACCACCTACTACTACTATATTTTCTTTCAAAATATACCCTTTTTGAATAATTGTAATGAATTATATCATCATAGTTTAAAATTTTACTTGTTTGTTATAATACTTTTTATAGTTTACAATAAGGTTTTTAAACTCTTTTTGAACAGTTTTATCAATGAATTTATCTAATACTATATACTTATTCTTTTTTAGGAAATCATACATAAACTCTTGATTTGATGCTGTTTTAATTGCAATAAATGGTAATTTCATATACATAACTTCATTTAAAGTTACACTTGGTGTAATAATTGCAATATCGCTTTTACTCATTTGTTGGGCAATACTATTTGAGTTAATTAATAACTCAATATTTTTTTGTTTACTAATATATTTTTTTAGTTTTTCTAAGTTTTTATTTGCACTAGTTGTAATTACAGAAATCTTTATTTGTTTTTGAAATACTTTTAGAGCTTGTAAAACTTTAATATTTATAAATGAGTGGTCTGTTCCACCAATTGCAAGTAAAACTTTTAACTTTTTATTATCGTTTTTTATTTTCACTTTTGTAGAGTCTAAAAACTCATCTCTTAATAGAGTATATTTAGAACCACATTTTACTTTACAAAATTTTGGAACTAGTTTTTTATATCTTTTTTTAATTGCACATACATTGTGATTTAAGAGTTCATCACAATAGTGTTTTTCATAAGTATCGTCAAAACATAAAAGTTTAATTTTTGTATTCTTTTTGAGTTTTTTTTCATAACTATAATCTATTCTATAACTATCTATTACAACACGATAAGGATTAAGTTTATTTACTAAAGTTCTAAACTCTTTAAGATTATTGCTTTTTAGTGAATGTACTTTAAAACCTTCTTCTTCAATAAGATTTATTCGATTGCCTTCTAGCTTTTCACAAGCAAATAAAACTTTAAAACCTCTTCTTTTATACTTTTTAGCTAATACCAAACATCTACTTATATGACCAAAACCAATACTACTTGAAGAGTCTGCTCTTATTATTATTTTCATTTTTGTTTTATTTTTTCATTTATTTTTAATAACTCTGGTTCTTTTTCTAATAAAGAAATTAATTCATCATACGAAAAATCTAATCTATTATCAAATCTTTTATATATCTCTTTTATTAAAATATAATCCTCTTGTTCATCTAAAGTAAGTCTATATTTACTATGATCATATTTATTTTTATATTCTAATATTTTAAATTCATCTTTTTTTGTTGTATGAATATATGGTGTTACATGCTCTTTTTCATAATCACTTTTCGCATTTAAATAAGCATCTTTTAGTAGTTTAAATCTAAATACTTCGACATCCATACCACGAGGAAAACCACCCTCAAATCCACAAGTAAGATAATCAATATCCAAAGTTTTAAAAGAGTCTATACACTCTTCTAAAATCTTTTCATCTAATAATGGACAATCACTTGTACATCTAACAATAATATCTTCATCATTAGCTTGATATTTTACAGCAGACTCATAATATCTACTTAAGACATTATTTGTATCTCCTCTATAATATTTTACACCAAATGATTTAGCAGTATTTACAATATCCTCTTCACTTCCATCATTTGTTGTTGCAATTATAATATTGTTTTTAAAACTTTTTACTCTTTTTAAAAATACTTCTAAAACAGTAGTACCACATAAAGGAAGCATAACTTTTTTAGGCAATCTTGTACTTGTCATTCTAGCTTGTACAATTAAAAAGAGTTTAGCCATTTAAAATCTCTAATAGTGTTTTTAATACATATTCTTGCTCTTCTTCTAAAAGAGTAGGAAAAATTGGAAGAGATAAAGCTTTTTCATAATAATCTTCCATAATAGGAGTATGTTCATTTCCATATCCCAAATTTTTATAGTAAGGTTGTTTATTTATAGGAATATAGTGATATTGAATAAAGATATTATTTTCTCTTAATTTTAAAAATAGTTCTTTTTTATCAACTTTAAATTTTTTAAAATCAATTTTAATTACATATAAGTGATATGCACTCTCATTTGTAAAAGAGTATAAACTCTCTATATTTGGAATACTTTGAAAAAAGTCATCATATTTCTTTGCTATATGTCTTCTTTTTTCTAAAAAATCATCTAATTTATTTAATTGAGAAAGACCTAAAGCACAAGATATATCTGTTAATCTATAATTAAATCCTAATTCATTCATATCATAATGCCAAGCTCCAATTTGTGAATTGGGAGTTGTACCATGATTTCTTAGTCTTAGAAGTTTTTCATAATACTCTTTATTATTAGTAGTTATTATTCCACCCTCTCCTGTTGTTAGTGTTTTAACAGGATGAAAAGAGAATATTGAGATATCAGAGTTTATACAAGAACCAGCTTTTATATCTTTGTATACTGCACCAATTGAGTGAGCACAATCTTCTAATATTAGAATATTGTATTTTTCTTTTAAGTATTTTAGTTTCTCTTGATTTACTGATTTTCCTGAGAAATGAACTGCATATATAGCTTTTATTGAAGAATCTTTTTTTAATTGTTCTTCACATAAATCTAAATCTATATTTCCATCACTACAAATATCTACAAAAATAGGTTTTGCATTTACATATAAAATCGCATTTGCTGTTGCTAAAAAAGAGTTAGGTGTTGTTAAAACTTTATCGTTTTTTTCTAATAAAAGCATTGATGATAAATGTAATGCAGCTGTACCATTTGATACACATACACAATATTTTGCACCACAATATTTTGCTATTTTTTCTTCGAACTCTTTTGCTTTTGGACCTGTTGTTAAAAAATCTGATTTTAAAACCTCAACAACTGCGTCTATATCCTCTTGTAAAATAGTTTGTTTACCATAAGGAATATTATTCATATTATAAATCTTCTACTAGCTTTAAGAAATCTTCTTCTGTAAGCCATTTATCATTATTACCTGAATTATATTCAAAGCCTTGTTTTACATGAATTCCAACTTCTTTTAATAAATTAGTATCATATTCAACTGGACTTGAGAATTTAATAGTAGGAGCTATTACATAGTGATCATCAAATTCATATGTTAAATGTGAATCATCAGCAGGACACATAATCTCATGTAATTTTTCTCCTGGTCTTATTCCAATATTTTTATGTGGTAGATTTGGAGCTAAAGCTTTTGCTAAATCAACAATTTTTATAGATGGAATTTTAGGAATAAATATCTCTCCACCTTGCATTCTTTCAAAGTTTTTTAGTACAAAATTTACACCATCTTCAAGTGTTATTAAAAATCTTGTCATTTTTTCATCTGTTATAGGTAACTCAGAAGCTCCCTCTTTTATAAGTTTTTGGAAAAATGGAATTACAGAACCTCTTGAGCAAACAACATTTCCATATCTTACAACTGAGAATCTTGTATTTTGTTTTCCTACTAAATTATTTGCTGCAACAAAAAGTTTATCACTTGCAAGTTTAGTAGCTCCATATAAATTAATTGGATTTGCTGCTTTATCTGTTGATAGAGCAATGATTTTTTCTACTTTATTCTCAATGGCAGCATCAATTACATTTTGAGCACCATTAATATTTGTTTTAATACACTCCATAGGGTTATATTCTGCAATTGGTACATGTTTTAGTGCAGCTGCATGAATAACAAAATCAACATCTTTCATAGCTTTTTTTAATCTATCGGCATCTCTTACATCACCAATAAAATATCTCATACACGAATCATTAAAATCTTGTGCCATTTCATACTGTTTTAATTCATCTCTTGAGTAAATTATTATTTTATTTGGTTTATATTTCTGAAGAAGAACCTGTGTATATTTCTTTCCAAAGCTACCAGTTCCTCCAGTTATTAGAATATTTTTTCCATTAAACATAATATAAACCCTTTAATTTTTATTGAATCATTTTGTCGATATTGTAACACAATATATTTTATTAATTACTATAATTCTTATCAATAAAATTATTTATTCCTATATTGAAAAAGTTTTAAGTACTAATTCATTATAATAGATACTATTTATAATAGGATATTTATGGATTTTAAAGACTTTACAAAAAGCTATATTAAAGACCTAAGCTCTCTTTTAGAGGATTTAGATTTAAATGAGTTTGATAAATTTCGTACACTTATAACAAACTGTAAAAGCAATATTTATATCATAGGAAATGGTGGAAGTGCAGCAACAGCTTCACATATGGCAAATGATTTAGCAATAGGATTAAAAAGAAGAGATAATCTAGTTCTAAATGCAATATCTTTAGCTGATAATATTGCCGTTACAAGTGCAATTGCAAATGATATTGGTTATGAAAACATATTTTATATGCAATTAAAAGATATTTTAAAACCAGATGATATTTTAATCGCTATTTCTTGTAGTGGTAATTCTGCTAATATAATTAAAGCAGTCGAATATGCAAATAAACTAGATGCTACCGTTGTAGGATTATCTGGTTTTGATGGTGGATTATTAAAGAAATTATCAACTATAAAACTACATATTAATAGTAAAAAAGATGAGTATGGTCTAGTTGAAGATGCTCATTTAATACTTAATCATATACTATTCTCATATCTTTTAAAGGAAAATAATGGTTGAAACAAAACCTTTAGACACATATTTTTTTAGTGCAAAGAAAGCATTAGAAATAGCAAAACAACAAAATAGAGTTGAAACATCTGTTAAATCTATTGATGCTTTACAACTTTGTTACTATACAGCAGATGAAAAGTTAAGCAATACTCCCAAAAATTGTATTTATGTACCTCTTGAAGATGTATTTAACTATTTTGTAACTACAACTTTTAGATTTCCTAAAGCCATCTCTTTTGAAGATACGGATTTTTCTATGCCAGAACAAGCTGAGTTAAATGGGGCTTTTGGAGAGATTTTGGGTTCAGCACAAGAAGAGAGAAGAAGTTTAATGAAAGTTTATGTAAATGAAATTAAACAAAATGAACCAAACTTTAACGATGAAAAATTAAGAGTTTTCCTCCCTGCTTGTAGAGAAACTACAGTTATGCAATATGTTTCAAAAAATATAGCTGAAGCCTTTGAAGATTTAGGTTGTGAAGTTTTTTATCATATTCAAGATGAATTAGGTGATTGTCATACATTACCACTATTACATAACTTACATAATTTTAATCCTCATATTATTATTAATATCAATCATTTAGATAATACTTTTCTTCACGATAATACTTTTAACTTTTCATGGTTCCAAGATCCTATGCCATTTTTATATAATGGAGAAAAAGTAAAATTAAGACAAAGAGACTATATTTTTACCCTATTTGAGGAGTATAAAGATTTATTAATAAAAAAAGGTGTTAATAAAGAGCATTTATATCCACAATCATTTGCAACTAATCCAAAAATATTTTTTAAAGATGATTCAATTAAAAAAGAGAATAAAATTGTATTTTTAGGTTCTGATTATAATTTTGAAGAAGGACATGATCTTGATAAATATTGTATTGACGATATAAATGAACATATTGAAAACAATACATTATCAGAAGAGTTAATTATTAAATATTCAAAAGAGTATGGTATAAAATATTCACATTTTAAAACATTTTTAATCCCCTCTTTTGTAAGACGAAAAGTTATTCTTTGGTTGTGCTCATTAAAAAATGTTAATATCGAAGTTTATGGTACTGATACTTGGCTAAAAACACCAGAGGTTGTACCTTTTTATAAAGGTTTACTACCTTATGGACCTAAAATGGCAGAAGTTTATAATAGTGCAAAATATGCAATAGCTGCTCATCCATTATATAGATATCAACAAAGAGTTACAGAAATGTCAGCTTGTAATTGTATACCAATTATCTATACTTGTCCCCTAGTTAGTGATGTATTTTTACATGAAGATAATGTTTTATCATTTAGTACACTAGAAGAACTTAAAAATTGTGTAGATAAACTTCCTAAAAAAGATTGTATGCAAATTGCAGAAGATGTATCTTATAAAAAGATGGCTACTACTATTATCAATACAGTAAAAGATGAAATAAAAGGTTAAAAATGTCAGATAAATATAATATTGATAGTCACAAAATGATGTACCATCCAATAAGAGTTGCTAAATGGCTTGAAGCAAAAGATAATTGGTCTTTACAAAAAAGTATTTATCCTATTTATGTAGAAATTACTCCTATTGGTTCATGTAATCATAGATGTACATTTTGTTCTGTTGATTATATTGGATATAAAAGTATTAAGCAAGATGAAAAAGTACTTGAAGCAAGAATTAGAGAAATGGCTAAACTTGGAGTAAAAAGTATTATGTTTGCAGGTGAAGGAGAACCAACTTTATATAAACCTCTACCTCATATTTTAGATGTTTGTAAAGAAGTGGGAATTGATACTTCACTTACTACAAATAGCGTACCTTTTAATGAAACAAATACAGAAAATTTTGTAAAAAACTGTTCTTGGATAAAAGTTAGTATAAATGCAGGAGATAGGGAAACTTATGCAAAAGTTCATAGAACCAAAGAGTCTGATTTTGATAAAGTAGTACAAAACTTAACACTTGCTGCGAAAATTAAAAAAGAGAAATCTTATGATTGTACGGTAGGTTCTCAAATGCTTTTATTACCTGAAAATGAACATACAGCTTTAGATTTAGCAAAAACAATGAGAGATGCAGGAGTTGATTATCTTGTAATTAAACCTTATACTCAAAGTTTATATGGAACTTCTAGAATTTATGAAGGTCTTACATATGAAAATATGATGCACTTAGAAAAAGAGTTAGCAGCACTTGAAACTGACTCTTTTAAAGTTATTTTTAGAGCAAATACAATGAAAAAACTAGAAGAAGAAAAACAGCCTTACTCTAAATGTTACTCTACTCCTTATTTTTGGTCATATATTATGGCTGATGGTTCTGTTTATGGATGTAGTGCTTATTTACAAAATGAAAAGTTTAATTATGGGAATATAAATACTCAAACTTTCCAAGAGATTTGGGAAGGACAAAAAAGAGAAGCTGGGGTAAAGTTTATAAAAGATGAACTTGATATTACTATGTGTAGACGAAACTGTCGTATGGATGAAGTAAATAGATACTTATGGAATCTAAAAAATCCAAATCCACATGTTAATTTTATTTAGGAGTTTTAGATGTTAGACTCAAATGATATTAGACAAAAAACAATTAAACTATCTTGTGATACAGGAGCTGGTCATTTAGCGCCATCTTTATCTACAGTTGAGCTTTTAACAGTAATGTTTAACAAATATTTAAACTATACAGAAAATGAACCGCAAAATGAATCTAGAGATAGGTTTATTATGAGTAAAGGGCATGGAGCTTATGCTTATTATATAATTTTAAATGAATTAGGTTTTTTACCAAAATGGGAACTTGAAAAGTTTAATACTCAAGAAGCTACTATTAAAGGCTGTTTAACAGAAGATAAAAACTATATGATTGAAGCATCAACTGGTTCTTTAGGGCATGGTCTTCCTTTAGCTGTTGGTATGGCACAATCTTTTAAAATCCAAAATAAATCAAATAAAGTAATTTGTATGATTGGTGATGGAGAGATGCAAGAAGGAAGTAACTTTGAGGCTTTAATGCTTGCGTATAGATTTAAGTTAGATAATTTACTTATAATAATTGATGCAAATGATTTACAAGCAATGGGAAGAGTTTGTGATGTTGCCTTAGATAATAATAGATTATCAAAAGTTTTAAGCTCTTTTATTGATGATAACTATTTTGATATTGATGGACATAATGAAGATGAAATATCAAACTGCTTTGATAAATTCTATAATCAAAAAAATGAAAACTTCTCTATAATTTTTGCAAGAACTATTAAAGGAAAAGGTATTGAAATTTTAGAACATTCAGAAAAACATCATTATAGATGCCCTACTTTAGATGGTTATATTTATAAGGAAAACAATGAATAATTTAATATCAAAACAAGAAGTTATGAAAGAACTTTATCCTTATTTTAAAGAAGATGAAACAAAGGTTTTATTAGCAGGAGATATGGGTTTTGCAGTATTAGATAGTTATTTTAATAATCATTCAAATAGAGCTTTTAATACAGGTATTAATGAACAAGCTACTATGAGTATGGCTGCTGGTATGGCAATGACTGGATTAAACCCAATAATCTATTCACAAGTACCGTTTATTACTATGAGAGCATTTGAGCAGTTTAGATATGATGTAAATGAGCATAATTTAAATGTTAAAGTTATTGGTGTTGGTGCTAATAACTATTTTGCACCTTTAGGAAGAAGTCATTGTATGGATGAAGATGATATTACTTTAATTTCTATATTAAAAAATGTTCTAATTTTATCTCCTACAATTGAAACTATAAAAGATGATGTAAAAAAAATGCTTGATTATAATGGTCCTGTTTATATGAGGTCTTTATAGTGAAATTTTTAGTTTTAGGAAGTAATAGTTTTTCAGGTGGTTCTTTTATAAACTACTTATTAGATAATGAAAAAGATGCTAATATTTTTGCAATAAGTAGATCAAAAGAGTATCATCCTTCTTTATTAGCATATAAAAACAATATTTATAAAGAAAAAGTTAAGTTCTTACAACTTGATTTAAATGATGATTTAGACAAAATAGTACAGCTAATTCAAGATCAACAAATAGAATATATTATTAATTTTGCAGCACAAGGAATGGTAGCTCAAAGTTGGGAAAATCCACAACAATGGTTTAATACAAATACATTAAGTTTAGTTAATTTATTAAATAAAATATATAAATTTGATTTTATAAAAAAATTTGTACAAGCTTCAACACCTGAAGTTTACGGACCTTGTAATAATATAAAAGAGTCAATGAACTTTCATCCTTCTTCACCTTATGCTTCATCAAAAGCAAGTGCTGATTTGATTTTACACAGCTATTTTATTACACATGGTTTTCCTATAAATTATACACGTTCATCAAATGTGTATGGTTCTTATCAACAACTTTATAGAATTATTCCAAAAACAGTATTAATGATAAAAAAGAATCAAAAACTTCAACTACATGGTGGTGGAAAAGCTATACGAAGTTTTATTCATATAGATGATGTTAGTTCTGCTACATTAAAAATAGCAAAAGATGCAAAGCCTGGTGAAATTTATCATTTAAGTGATGATAAAACTATTAGTATTTATGACTTAGTAGATTTAATTTGTAAAGAACTAAACAGTAATATTGAAGATAATATTGAAATTATAAAAGATAGAGTTGGTCAAGATAGTTTATATCTAATGAACAATGAAAAACTTTATAAAGATTTTAAAATAAAACCTCAAATAAAACTAAAAGATGGAATAAAAGAAATCATTACTTGGATTGAAGAAAATTATTCTGATTTAAAAGAATTTCCAGATTATTATATACATAAAAGGTAGATTTTCAATGAATATAAACTATGATTTAGCAAATTTTCCAAAAGAAGGTTATGTTGTTCAACACCTAAACAATAGTGATTTCTTAAAAAGATTTAGAGATATAATATTGTCTAAACTAAGAGAAATTACAAAAAATGATGAAATTACTTTAGAAACTTTTCATAAATTTATTATAGATGAAAATGAAAAAATAGATATACAATTTGCTCTAAGTAAAATGATATGGGAAGAAAAACTTCATTTTAAAATTATTGAAGAGAATATTGATTTTTATCATAATCTATTTGGTAAAGATTTGGATATTCAAACAAAAGCACATTTAAGAATTGCAAGACCTAATTGTCGTGAAGATAATATTGGATTTCATAGAGATAGTTTATATGGAAATGGTGCATTTGAAATATCTAATTTTTTTCCTTTAGTTAATCTAGATGAAAAATCAGCCTTACAAATTGAACCTTATTCTCATTCAAGAGGAACTATTCCTTATACTAAAATAGAAAATAAAGATGTTCCAATGGGTAGTATTAAACATCAATTAGGTTACCCTTATGCCCCTAAAATAATAAAAAAAGAGTTTAAAATTGACTCTTATGCTGTTCCTATAAATTTTGGTCAAGTTTTAATACTTGGGCTTGGAACTATTCATGGACAAGATGTAAATACATCTGATATAACTAGATGGAGTATAGATATAAGAGTTAAAAATAGTTTTGCTAATTCTAATGTTAAAGATGGATATTATACAAACTTATCTTCTAGTATTATTAGTGATTATGCAAAAATATATTATGAGGCATGTAATGACTAAATGTAATATTTGTGAGAATGAAATAGAAAATATCTTTACATCAAATCTAAATTTATCTGTAAGTTCTGATAATAAAGTTGTAAATAAAGGTTTTTCTATTTATAAATGCACAAGCTGTTCTCATATTCAAAAAATTGAAAATAAAGATATGCTAACAGTTTATGAAACATATAAAAAAGATGATTTAGTAGATGGCCAAGATCAAATAAAGTTTATAAATGGGAAACCATCATTTAGAACTGATATCTTAATAAAAACTATATTAGATAAACTAGAGAATAAAAAAACATTACTTGATATAGGTACTGGAACAGGTGTTTTTTTACGTTCTTGCAATAATTATTTAACATTAGATATGTCAGCATTTGATGTAAACAGTAGACAAAAAGAGAATATATTAAAGATACCTAATGTAAGTAATTTTTATACAAATTCACTTCAAAACATTACAAATAAATTTGATATTATTAGTATGATTCATGTATTTGAGCATATTCAAAAACCTTTAGAAACATTAAAGATATTAAAAAATATGCTAAATAAAGATGGTGTAATAATTATTCAAGTTCCATCAATTAATCAAAATCCTAATGATATTTTAATATATGACCATTATTCTCATTTTACAAAAAGCACACTTTTTTTAATTCTTAAAAAAGTATTTTCAAATGTAGAGTTTATTAAAACAGATATTAAAAATGAACTTACAGTTTTAATTACAAATGATGATAAAATAAGTTCATTTACTTCAAAAGAAGAGGATTTAGAGTTCTTTTTTCTTAATAGTGTAAATGACTATTTAAGTAATGTAAATGAAGATGTTTTTATATTTGGAACAGCACCTACAAGTACTTATTATGCATCTATTTTAAAAGATAAACCAAATTTTAAAGGTTTTTTGGATGAAGATATGTTAAAAGAGAATAAATTTCATTTAGATAAACAAATATTTCATCCAAAAAATAGAACAAATATTAATTGTTTTATTCCATTAAGTTCAAATATTTCAGATTATATAAAAGAGAAATACAAAGAGATAAACTTTATAACAATAGAAGATATACATAAAAAATAAATTAGAAGGATTACAAATGGGTCAAGAAATAGATTTAATGAAGAACTATCCAAAATCAAAAAGAGATTTAACAAAAAGATTAGAAGAAAAAACACCTCAAGATAGAGCATTAGCAAGAGAGTTTGGAGAAGCATTTTTTGATGGTGAAAGAAGCCATGGTTATGGAGGTTTTTCTTATAATTCAAGATTTTGGGAACCAGTAATTCCTACTTTTAAAGAGTATTATAACTTAGATGAAAATAGCAAAATTTTAGATATTGGTTGTGCAAAAGGTTTTATGTTATACGATTTTGCTAAAGCAATACCTGGAATTACAGTAAAAGGTATTGATATTTCACAGTATGCAATACAAAATGCTAAAGAAGAAGTAAAAGAACACCTTCAAGTTGCAAATGCACTTAAATTACCATTTGAAGATAATAGTTTTGATTTAGTAATTTCTATTACAACATTACATAATCTAAATAAAGAGGATATGAAACAAGCTTTAAGTGAAATTAATAGAGTTACAAAAAAAGATGCATTTATTACACTTGATGCATATAGAGATGATGAAGAGAAAAAAAGAATGGAAGCTTGGAATCTAACAGCTCTTACAATGATGCACACGCAAGAGTGGAAAGAGTTCTTTAAAGAGTGTAATTATAATGGTGATTACTATTGGTTTATTCCATAAAATGATAACTCAAAAATCAAAAATTGTAATCTCTGGTGCAAATGGTGCAGTTGGAGAAATTCTATTTGAAAAGTTTCAAAAGAACAACTATTTGGTATCAAAATTAGATTTAAATAATCAAAAAAAACAAGATGTATTTATACATCTTGCTGCTAAAACTTTAAATACAAATGAGATTTTGGATTCAAATATAGAGTATCTTAAAAAATGTATAGAGTATTGTAAAAAAACAGATATTAAATATTTTGTATTCTTTTCAACAGTTTCAGTTTATGGAAATATAGATAGTCTAAATATAAATGAAGAGAGTAATTTTTCAAATAAACCTAATATTTATGGATTATCAAAATTAATAGGAGAAGAGCTTTTAAAACAAAGCGATATGAGTGTATTAAATCTAAGACTTCCTGCCATTCTTACAAAAAATACAAAAAATACTTTTATTTATTCACTTTATGAAAAACTTGAAAAAAACCAAGATATAACAATAACAAACTCAACTAAGATTTTTAATAATATAGTTGATGTAGGTTCTATATATGAATCTATTTTAAACTATGATTTTAAAGAAAAAAACAGAACATATTTAATTGCATCTAAACAAGAAAAAACTTTAAAAGAAGTAGTTGTGTTTTTAAAAGAAATTTTAAACTCAAAATCAAAAATTATAGAAAATTCATCTAAATCAAACTTTTATAATATTAATATATCAAAATCACAAGATGATTTAATATATCAAGCAAAAGATATATTTGATGTCTTAAAACAATGGATAGATTTATTAAAAGGTAGAAATTGAAAGCAGCTGTATTAAATAATACGAATAAACCATTAAATATAGAAAATATAAAATTTAATACTTTACAAGAGGGACAAGTTCTTGTAGAAATAGCCTATAGTGGAGTATGTCATTCTCAACTAATGGAAGTAAGAGGTAAGCGTGGAGTTGATGCATGGTTACCACACTTATTAGGGCATGAGGCAACTGGTATAGTAAAAAATATTGGTGCAGGAGTTTCTAAAGTACAAATTGGTGATAGAGTAGTTTTAGGTTGGATAAAAGGTGATGGAATAGATGCAGCTTGTGCTTCTTATACGAATGGAGATAAAATAATAAATTCAGGAAAAGTTACAACTTTTAATGAATTTTCAGTTGTTTCTGAAAATCGTCTTGTAAAACTTGATAAAAACATACCTTTAGATATTGGAGTTTTATTTGGATGTGCTATTCCTACTGGTGCGGGTATTGTAATAAATGAAATCAAACCTAAGAATAATACAAGCATAGCTATTTTTGGCCTTGGTGGAATTGGACTTAGTTCACTAATGGCTACTAAACTTTTTAATTTTGAAAAGATTATTGCAATTGATATTGAAGATAAAAAATTAGAACTTGCAAAAGAGTTTGGTGCCACTCATGTTATTAATTCAAAAACACAAGATGTAAGTAAAATAATTCAAGAATTAACATCAAACCAAGGTCTTGATTATGCTGTTGAAGCAACGGGTCTTTGTAGAATAATTGAAATTGCATTTAAAAATGTAAAAAATGCTGGAGGATTATGTGTTTTTGCATCACATCCTCAAAATGGTGACTTAATAAAACTTGACCCATTTGATTTAATTTGTGGTAAACAAATAAAAGGAAGTTGGGGAGGAGATTGTAATCCAGATAGAGATTTACCTAAATTCTTTGAACTTTATAATCAAGGCAAGTTACCATTAGAAAAATTACTTGAAAAAAGATATACTTTAGATGAAATCAATCAAGCATTAAATGATTTAGAAAATAGAGAAGTAACTAGACCACTAATTGAAATAAATACCAATCTGGAATAATTATGAAAAAAATAGCCTTAGTTTACGGAAACTTTAATATCTTACACCCTGGTCATTTAAGACTTCTTAAATTTGCAAAAGAGAGTTCTGATTATTTAATAGTTGCTGTAAACTCAGAAAAATTAACAAATGGATTAAACTTATTAGATGAACAAACAAGACTTGAATCAATTAAAGCTACTTCTTTTGTAGATGAAGCTTTTATTTTAAATGAGAATATTCTTGATTATATAAAAAAAGCTAAACCTTCAATTATTGTAAAAGGTAAAGAACACGAGCAAAAAACAAACCCTGAAGAAAATATTCTAAAAGAGTATGGTGGGAGACTACTATTTACCTCAGGTGAAATTGGTTTTTCTTCACTTGACTTATTACAAAAAGATTTTGAAATAAATAATTCATTTATAAATCATGCTAGTGAGTTTTTAAAACGACATAAAATTCAAAAAGAAGATTTAATATCTTATGTAAATAATTTTGAAAAATTAAATGTTTTGGTTATTGGAGATACAATAATAGATGAGTATATAACTTGTAATCCAGTTGGAATGAGTCAAGAAGACCCAACTATCGTTGTAACTCCTTTATCAAATAAGAAATTTATAGGAGGAGCTGCTATTGTAGCTTCTCATGCAAAGACTTTGGGTGCAAATGTTTCATATATATCAGTTGTTGGGGATGATGAAAATTATAAATACACTAAAAAATATTTAAAAGATTTAAGTATCAATACTACTTTATATAAAGATCATACAAGACCTACAACTTTAAAACAAAGATTTAGAGCCCATAATAAAACTCTTTTAAGAGTAAATCATTTAAAACAACATTATATAAATAAAGATTTAGAAAAAGAAATCATTAAAAATATTAAAAATATCAAAAGATTAGATTTAATAATATTTTCAGATTTTTCTTATGGTGTTTTAACAAAAAAACTTATAAATAAAATATCAGATTTTGCAAATGAAAATAACATATCAATGGTTGCAGATTCTCAAAGTTCATCACAAGTAGGAGATATTTCAAAATTTAAAAATATGGATATTGTTACTCCAACAGAGAGAGAAATTAGACTCTCTTTAAATGATTTTGAATCAGGTCTTGTAGTATTATCAAAAAAGTTAAGAAAACAATCAAAACCTAAATTTATTTTTACTACTTTAGGAAGTGAAGGTATTATGATTTATAATTCGATTAAAAAGCAATTATTAACAGATAATATACCAGCACTTAATAATAATAGTAAAGATGTAAGTGGTGCAGGTGATTCTTTAATCACTTGTTCTGCTATGGCAAATACTGTTGGTGCTAATATATGGCAAGCATCCTATTTAGGATCACTTGCAGCTGCTATTCAAGTTAGTAGGATAGGAAATATTCCTATACAAAAAGAAGAATTATTAAAAGAAATTAGGAAATTATAAAATGAATAACATAGAATTAGATTATGAAAAAGTTTTTTTAGAAAATAGTGATAAATTAAACAATGTAAAAAAAGTTGTTCTAGTTTATCCTAATCAAAGATGGTTTAAAGAAGATATGCATACAACTTGGAATCTAAATCCATCTACTTTATGTATCCTTGCTGCCATGATAAAAGATTATGTTGATGAAATCACAATAATTGATGCACAATTTGATGATTTAACACAAGAAGATTTTAAAAAAAGAATTGAAGAAATAAACCCTGACCTTGTTGGTATTTCAGTTCTTACAACTGAATATAGTATGATTGGTGATATATCTCTTGACATTGTAAAAGAGTTTAATCCATCAATTATAACTGTATTAGGTGGAGTTCATTCTACACTTCATTATGAAGATGTTATGAAAAATGAAAAAGTTGACTTTTGTATTAGAGGGGAAGGAGAGTATGTATTTCAAGAGCTTATTAAATTTTTAAACTCAAAAGGTACACTTCCAACAGAAGGGTTAATTTATAGAAATAAAAATAAAGAAATTCAAATTCAAAAAGCAACTTTAGTATCAGATATAAATAAAATGGCTATACCAGATTATTCATTTGTTGATTTTGAAAAATACACAATGAAATCACCAAGAGATGGAATTGAAGCACCTCCATTATTACCTTATGCAAGAATTCAAACATCAAGAGGATGTCCAATTGGATGTACTTTTTGTTTAGTTGAATCAATTTCAGGTAAAAAACTTAGAAAAAGATCAGCTGAAAGTATTATTGAAGAGCTTGATTATTTGGTAAAAAATTACAATATTAAGTCTGTAGTATTTGAAGATGATAATCCATTTGGAGATAAAGTTAGAACAAAAAGAATTCTAAAAGCTATGATTGATAAAAAATTAAATCTAAAGTGGAAAGCAACTGCAGTATTTTTACCAGCAATAGATGAAGAAATTCTTGATTTAATGGCACAATCTGGGTGTATTATGCTAAATATTGCAATTGAATCAGGAAATCAAAGAGTTCTTGATGAAGTTGTTCATAAACCATTAAAGTTAAGTACCGTTGCACCTAAAGTAGCACTTGCTCATAAATATGGATTATTTGTAGTAGCAAATTTTATAGTAGGACTTCCAACTGAAACATGGGAAGAGATGAGGGAAACATTTAGATTTGCAGAAGAAACAAAAATTGATTATGTTAAATTCTTTATTGCGAATGTATTTAGTGGAACAAAATTATATGATTATGCAATGGAAAATAATGCAATAGATGCGCAAACATATAGTGAATTAAATATAAACTGGAGATTTAGTAGAATCAAAAGTGATGATTGGGATGCAGAAGAAGTATCAATTTTAAGAGCTTATGAATGGGATAGAATTAACTTTTCAGACCCTAAAAAAAGAGAAAATACAGCTAAAATGATGAACATATCTATGGAAGAATTAAATAAAATTAGAAGAAATACTAGAAAAGTTCTTCATAAAGATTTATATCCTGTAATGAATTCATAAATGAAAGCACTTCTGCTAGCAGCGGGTTTAGGTACAAGACTTAAGCCCTTAACAAATGCTATTCCTAAATGTCTTGTACCAATTAATGGCAAAGCATTATTAGAGTATTGGCTTGAAAATCTATCTAAAGTAGGTATAAGTGAATTTTTAATTAATACTCACTATTTTAATGAAAAAGTAGAAGAATTTGTAAATAATTCTAGATTTAAAAATCAAATTACTTTAGTTTATGAAAAAGAGCTTTTAAATACAGGTGGAACAATTCTTCATAATAAAAACTTTTTCAAAAAAGATGAAGATTTTATGTTAATTCATGCTGATAATCTTTGTTTTTGTGATTTTAATGACTTTATAAATACACATAAAAATAGAGATAAAGATTGTGATATTACAATGATGCTATTTAAGACTCAAACACCAAAATCATGTGGTATTGTAGAATTAAATGAAAAAAATATTGTTCAAAAATTCCATGAAAAAGTTGAAAATCCACCATCAAATTTAGCAAATGGTGCTGTATATATTTGTTCAAGTAAAATCATAACTTTTTTAGAAGACCTTAATAAAAAAGATATTGATTTTTCTCTTGATGTAATACCTAATTATCTAGGTAGAATTAACACATTTTTAAATGATACATATCATAGAGATATAGGAACAATTGACTCATATAAACAAGCACAAAAAGATATTCTAAATTTTATTTAGAAAAAATCTTACAATTTGCAATAAAAACAACAACTTTAGAAAAAATCTGCTAAAATTCTTTCATATTAAAATAAACAAGAAATTTATACAGGAATTTACATGGATGAAAATCAAAAAAAATCATTAGACCTAGCTATCAAACAAATTGATAAGACTTTTGGTAAAGGTACTCTTATTAGATTAGGAGATAAAATTGTTGAGCCACAAGAAGCTATTTCAACTGGTTCTTTAGGTTTAGATCTTGCATTAGGAATTGGCGGTTTACCAAAGGGAAGAGTTATTGAAATATATGGTCCTGAAAGTTCTGGTAAAACAACATTAACTCTACATGCTATTGCTGAATGTCAAAAACAAGGTGGTGTTTGTGCATTTATTGATGCAGAACATGCTTTAGATACACAATATGCTAAAAACCTTGGTGTAGATACTGATAATTTACTTGTATCTCAACCTGATTTTGGAGAGCAAGCTTTAGAAATTCTTGAAACGGTTATTAGATCAGGAGCTGTTGATTTAGTTATTATCGATTCAGTTGCTGCACTTACTCCAAAAGTTGAGATTGATGGAGATATGGACGACCAACAAGTTGGTGTTCAAGCTAGACTTATGTCTAAAGCACTTAGAAAAATTACTGGTTTATTAAATAAAATGAACTGTACAGTTATCTTTATTAACCAAATTAGAATGAAAATTGGAATGACAGGATATGGATCTCCAGAAACAACAACTGGTGGAAATGCACTTAAATTCTATTCATCTGTAAGACTTGATATTAGAAGAATTGCAACACTTAAACAAGGTGAAAACCCAATTGGAAATAGAGTTAAAGTAAAAGTTGTAAAAAACAAAGTTGCTGCACCTTTCCAACTTGCTGAATTTGATATTATGTTTGGTGAGGGTATTTCAAAAATGGGTGAACTTATTGATTATGGTGTTAAACTTGATATTGTTG
>NZ_JBGUES010000015.1:0-27080 GCF_041821165.1 Poseidonibacter sp.
TTCTAGTATCTAGAGGATATGATATTGTTTCAAATGGAACAGATAATCACTTAGTATTAGTATCATTCTTAAATAAAACATTCTCAGGAAAAGATGCAGATGCAGCATTAGGAAACGCAGGGATTACTGTAAATAAAAATACAGTTCCAGGTGAAACAAGATCGCCATTTGTAACTTCGGGAATTAGAGTAGGAAGTCCTGCATTAACAGCAAGAGGAATGCAAGAAAAAGAGTTCGAAATTATTGCAAATAAAATGTGTGATGTATTAGATGATATTGAAAATACAGAACTACAAAAAACAATAAAAGAAGAATTAAAACAATTAGCTAGTAACTTTGTAATTTACAATCAATCTACTTACTAATCTTACCTTTTATACTTAGAATATTTTTTTATTCTAAGTATAAATTTATTTACACTCTTTTAAATATTTATAAATTGTAGCTCTTGAAATATCTAAAATTTCACAAAGATATGATACTACATTTCTAATTGAAAAAATACCTTCACTATTTAAATATATAATTAACTCTTTTTTATCTTTAATTTTTAAATCTTCAATCTTTAAGGAGTGTAGTTTTAAATAAGTATTAATAGTAGTTAAAGTATGTTCTTTCCAATCTTGAGAAAATAGTGCTTGAGGTTTTTCTTTTGGTTCTTCTATATTTAAAAAACCTTTTAAACTTTCATACATAGTATCAAAAACTTCGGTTTTAAAATTTATACAGATTATTCCAATAGGTTTTTTATTTGCATCTCTTAATATAGTAGATACTGTTTTTAATCTTGAACCATCAATATTTGTTTTATTATATGGTCCTACAATATCTTCTGTAATTGAATCAATATCTTTTACATCATTTATCATTTTATCACCTATTTCTCTTTTAGAAAAAGGATTGACTATATGAACTAATTTTTGGGTTTTAAGGTCATGAAGTACTACTTCAACATTTGGATAAAAGAGTTTTCCAATTGAGTTACATAATGGGATAAAGAGTTCTAATTGTTTATTCATAAAAAATAATACAATAAAATTCTTTAAAATACAAAAAGTCTATTTAAAACAATTAATTGACAAAAAGTCTATTGCTGTGTATAATACTTCCTTCAAAAGGATAGGTAATGTTAAAAGGTATTATAGTTTTATTAGTATTTCAATTTTTTGGAGAGTGTATATCAAAGTTTTTTGAGCTTTTAGTTCCAGGTCCTGTAATTGGAATGATTTTGTTATTGGTATTTTTGATGATTAGAAAAAGTAGTTTTGCTAGTTTAGATAATGCTGTATTTTTACATTTAAGATATCTTCCTATGTTGTTTATTCCAGCAGCTATGGGAATTATTACTCAAATTGATATTATCACAAAAGAGTTTTGGGCTATTCTTATTTCATTATTAGTAGGAACTATAATTGCATTAATTTTTTCTGCAAAACTTATGGATTATCTTACATCTAAAAAGCAGGAACAATCATGAATTTTGAAGCATTAATCACATATATAAATTCAACTCCATTAACATGGTTAATAGTTACATTGCTATCATTTAAAATTGGAATTATAATTTATGAGAAGTTTAATAAACATACATTATTACAGCCAATTATTATTGCATATATTCTTATAATGTCTTTGATTGTATTAACTGAAACTTCATTTGAAGAGTATTTTAAAAGTGTAGAGATTATTCATTTTTTCTTAGGCCCTGCAACTGTTGCTTTAGCATTGCCTTTATATAATAATCTAAAATATATAAAGTCACTTTTTGTTCCAATTGTAGTGACACTTTTTGTTGCAGGAGTTTTTTCAATCTTAATTGCTGTTGTTTTATTATGGATTTTTGGGGCAGAACTTCCAACAATTTTATCTATGACAACAAAATCAATTACTGCACCAATTGCAATAATCACATCAGAACAGATTGGAGCAATACCATCTTTAGCAGTTGGTTTTGTACTAATAACTGGAATGATTGGAGCATTATTAGGAACTATTGTTTTTAAACTTGTAAAAGTTAAATATGAAACATCAAAAGGTTTTGCTTTAGGTTTAGTTTCTCATGGAATAGGAACAGCAAGAGCTATTGAAATAGGAGAAAAAGCAGCTGCTTTTTCAGCACTTGCTATGGGTTTAAGTGGGATATTTACAGCAATATTTCTGCCTTTAATTATCACTTTTTTTACAAAATAAAATAAGAAGGGAATTAATACTAAATAAGTATTAATTTTCTTCTTTTAGTTCAAAAATCTTTACACAGTTTCTATTAGAGTTTTTAGCCTCATATAAAGCATCATCAACACGTTTAATACAAGTTTTTAAACTATCACCTTGCTGATATTGATAGATTCCAAAACTAGATGTGATTTTTATATTCTTTTTAAAGTTATAACTTTCAACTAACTTTCTTAATTTTTCTGCAAGTCTTAATGTATGCTCTTTATTTGTTTGAGGGCATACTATCATAAACTCTTCACCACCCCATCTTCCAATAAAGTCGGTTTTTCTTATATTTTGAGATAGAATATTTGAGAACTCTTTTAAAACAGAATCTCCTCTTATATGTCCATAATTATCATTTATCTTTTTAAAGAAATCAATATCTGCCATTATTAAACATAAGTCATTATTGTATCTTTGTGATAAATCAATCTCTTGTTGAATAATTTCATCAATTTTACTTCTATTATTTATTTGTGTTAATTTATCTATAGTTGAAAGAATCTCTAGTTCTTTATTAACTAAGGATAAACTTCTATTAGAACGTATGATGATAAAAAGAATTATTGAAATAAATATTAAAAAAACAATAGAAAATATTTTGATAAATAAAATCATATTAAACGTTTTTTCTTTTACTATTGTTAGCCATTTATTTATAATATTGTTTTTAGTCTCTTCATCTAAAGTTTTAATAGCTTTATTTAAAATATTTAGTAAAATTACTTCATCATTTCTAACACCTATTTTTACATCCATATCCATAAATGTTTTTCCAGAAATTCTAATATCAGAAAAATTTTCTTTTTGAGTAGTATAAACAACATTTGGTAAGGTGTCTAAATAAGCATAAGCTTCACCATTGTTTACCTTAGTTAATCCCTCTTTTATATTTTTTACTTCAACTATATTAATATCTGGATATTTAAGTTTAATTAAATCGATAGTAGCAAAATCTTTAATTAAGGCTATTTTTTTATGTCTTATTGATTCTAAATTTGTAATAAACATTTCACTATTTTTTGTAGCAATAACAAGTGGAAGAGTTAAATAAGATTGTGTAAAGTTTATATACTCTTTTCTTTTATTAGTTTCTACAATAAAAGGAATAATATCACACTTTTTATTTTTCATTAAATTTAGAGTGTCTCTCCATGATGTCTTACCTAAAAGTTCAAATTTTATTGAAGTATTTTTTGATAAAGATTTTATGAAATCAGGAATAATTCCAATATATTCACCTTTTTCATTTACTTTTTCAAAAGGCATAAAATGTGGATCAACACACATAGTAATAGTTTTCTTTTTATCTAAGTATTCAATTTCATTTTTTGCAAATAAAAATGAATTACTTTTTTGTTTAGTTAGATTTATTTTTTTTAGCCATTTATCTCTTAAGGCTTGAATTTCTTGTTTTGAAATAGCTTTTTCAGCTTTTCTTATAAGATTTTTTAACAGTTTATTTTCTTTATTATAAGCAAAATAAAAGTGCAAGATATTATCATCAATATTTCGTGTAAGTTTTAGGTTTGTTAGTCGATGTTTATTTATATTATATTCAACTATCGTGTTTAATCCATAAGCAATATCTGCTTCATTTCTTGATACTGCCTCTAGCATTTCAAAAGTATTATATGTATCTAATATTTTTACGCTTGGATACTCTTTTTTTACTTTGTCATAACTATAATAACCTTTTACTAAAGCAATAGTTTCATCTTTTACTTTTTTAAAAGAGTTTATATTTTTTTCATCAATTCTTGTAATCATTGATGGGTATAAAGATTCATAAGGTAAATCAGAAAATAAAAAAAACTTTTCTCTTTTTTCTGATTTTAAAACATTAACCATCATATCTAATTCATTGTTTTTAAGCATTGTTATAAAATCATTCCATTTACCAGGAACATATTCAACTTCTAGTGCTAACTTATTTGCAATAAGATTCATATAATCAATTGAGAAACCTTTTGCAATATTATTTTCTAAAAAGTTATAAGGCGCAAGATTTGAATCATTTTGGATTCTTAGTACTCTTTTATTTTGCAAGTAAGTTAATTCTTCTTGGGTGAAGTTTAGCTCTGTTTTAAAATAAACTGTAAGAGTTCCTAAAACTTTACCTTTTGAATTAATAATATCTTTTTTATAATAATCAGTAGTTTTAGAAAAGTTATCTTCTAAAGGAGTATCTTTTAAAACAGCCATATATTCATCATCTTTATATGAACTATATAAGGTATTTGTTTGCTTAGTTAATTCAAAAGCTACAATTTTGTCGTAGTTTTCATAGTATAGTTTTAAAATATTTGATAATTCAACTTCTTTATTTTTTTTATCAACAATAATATCTTTTAAAGTGTCATTTAATAAATCAATATTAGTTTTAATATTATTATTTAAAGTACTAACAGTTTTAGAAAACATATTAGTAGTTAAAAATAGGAAAAAGAAGATACTAATAATAACTTTAATCATAAAAAACCTTTGTCTATCATAGTATATGATTATATAATAAAAACGTGACAACTGTTATTAAGTAATTACAGTAATTGATTTAAATACTAATATTTTAGTTTTAATATTATATATCAAGATATATTGATATATAATACGGTAGAATTTAAAATTGATAAAAAGGATTCATTATAGATGTTTATTTAAAAACAGTATCTGCATTAAATGATGATACAAGAGTAAAACTATTGAAATTTATAAATATACATGGAAAGTGTTGTGTTTGTGATTTAGAAAATTCATTCGAAATGATTCAATCAAGACTTTCAAGACATTTAAAAATATTAAAAGAAGCAGGTTTCTTAAGAGTTGATAGAGTTGGTAGATGGGCTTATTATAGTTTACGTTCACCTCTTGATGAATTTAGAAATGCATGTATAAAAGAGATTATGTATTTAGATATACAGTTACCAAAAATAAAAAGATTATGTGAAACAAAGGAAAATAATTGACTGAAACTTTATTTGTATATGGTACTTTAATGCCAAATTGTCCAAATGGACATGTCTTAGAAAACATTGTTGGTAAGTTTGTGCCAGCAACTGTAAAAGGTTATTTAAAAGATGCAGGTTGGTCTGCTTCTATGGGTTATCCTGGAATTAAATTAGATGAAGAGGGTGATACAGTTCATGGATATCTGTTTTATTCAAATAATCTAATTAACCATTGGGATAATTTAGATGAGTTTGAAGGTGAAGAGTTTGAACGTCAAGAAGTAAATGTTGAAAGATATGATGAAGTAGATGTTGATACATTTATTTATGTACTAAAAGCAAGTGAAGAACAAATAAAAGAAGACATACTGTGATACTTGCAAGTTTAATATTTATAGTTACACTTATTTTTGTAATATGGCAACCCAAAAATTTACAAATAGGTACGAGTGCAGTTCTTGGAGCAATTGTTGCATTAGTTTTAGGAGTTGTTAGTTTTTCTGATGTTTTAGTTGTTACAAATATTGTATGGGATGCAACACTGTCATTTATTGGGATTATTATTTTATCAATGGTATTAGATGAAATTGGTTTCTTTGAATGGTGTGCTTTAAAAATGGCTAAGTTTTCAAATGGAAATGGTTTTAAAATGTTTGTTTATTCTATTCTTTTGGGAGCATTTGTATCAGCACTTTTTGCAAATGATGGAGCAGCACTAATTTTAACTCCAATATTACTTGCAAAAATGAGAATATTAAAACTAAATATGAAATCAATTATTGCATTTTTACTAGCAGGTGGATTTATAAGTGATAGTGCATCTTTACCTTTAGTATTTTCAAACCTTACAAATATTGTAACTGCAAACTATTTTAACATTGGATTTTCTGAGTATATTTCAAATATGTTTTTACCATTTGTAGTAAGTGTAATAGCTTCGATTGTTTTTTTATGGATAATTTTAAGAAAAGATATTCCAAAAGAAGTGGATATTTCTTTATTAAAAGATCCTTCAACTGCAATAAAAAATAAAACTCTATTTTATATTTCATGGGTATTTTTAGCTGTTTTATTAGCTGGATATTTTATAGGAGATATGTATGATTTACCTGTAAGTGTTTTTGCTCTTGGAGGAGGTATACTATTTTTAATTATTGCAACATTATTTAAAACTGTAAAGCCAAAAGAAATTATTAAAGAAGCACCTTGGCAAGTTGTATGGTTTAGTATTGGATTATATATAGTTGTTTATGGTCTTAAAAATGCTGGATTAACTGATTATCTAACAGTTGTATTAAAAGACTTAAGTTTAAGAGGTGATACTATTGCTATTGTTGGAACAGGTTTTATATCAGCATTTTTATCAGCAATTATGAATAATATGCCAACAGTTATGATTATGGATATAGCATTACAAGATATACCAAATCAAGCATTAGCATATGCAAATATCATAGGTTGTAACTTAGGGCCTAAAATGACACCATTTGGTTCATTAGCTACACTATTATGGTTACATGTATTAGCAAAAAAAGGTGTAAATATTTCATTTGCACAATATAGTAAATTTGGGTTTTTAATAACACCACCAGTTTTACTAATCGTATTATTAGCATTATAAAAGGGAATATAAGTGGAATTAATTTTAATCGCAATTGCATTAGCAATGGATTCAGTAGCTGTATCAATAGCAAGTGGAAGTAAATATAAAAATATAAATTTTGCAACAACTATTAAAATAGCACTGTTTTTTGGACTATTTCAAGGATTAATGCCTTTAATTGGATATTTTTTAGGAAATGTATTTGCATCATTTGTAGATAGTTTTGATCACTATATTGCATTTGTTATCTTAGTTTATTTAGGATATAGAATGATTCAAGAAGCAAGAGAGGGTGATTTTGAAGATGAGGTAAAGGATTTAAAAAATAAAACTTTATTAATCTTAGCCATTGCTACAAGTATAGATGCTCTTGCAATTGGTATTACATTTTCATTTCAAGAAATTGATATTTTATATGCAGTATCACTTATTACAATAATTACTTTTGTATTATGTGTAGTAGCTGTTTATATTGGTAAGTTTTTAGGTGGCTTTTTAGAAGATAAAGCTGAATATTTAGGTGGGATAATTTTAATAATCTTAGGATTTAAAATCTTACTTGATGGTTTAAATATAATTTAGGGGAAAACAATGGAAAAAAGAGTTTTAATTTTATGTACAGGTAATTCATGTAGAAGTATTATTGCAGAAGCACTAATAAATGCGAAGTTAGATGGTATTAGTTCTGATTCTTCAGGTGTAAAAGCAAGTGGTAGAGTAAATCCAAATGCTCAAAAATTATTAGAGCAAAAACAAATTTGGAAAAAAGAGTATCACTCTAAAACTATTGATAAAGTAATAGATAATACTTATGATTTAGTGGTAACTGTTTGTGGTCATGCAAATGAAACTTGTCCAATGTTTCCAAATGCTACTAAGGTAATTCATGTAGGATTTGAAGACCCAGATGGAAAAGGTTTTGATGCTTTTGAAGAAACATATAAAGAGATTGAAGAAGTTTTATTACCAAAAGTTATTGAAGCTTTAAAATAAAATGTTTTTTTATTGGGAAAGAGTTGTTGATTTTTTAGTTTATTCATTATTTGGATTTAATAAAGATGAACATTTAGCACAAGCTTTACACTTTTTTATTTATGATACTATTAAAATATTTATCTTATTAGTTTCAATTATTTATCTTGTAACAATATTAAGGAGTTATTTCCCAGTTGAAAAAGCACGTGCTTTTATAAGTGGTAAAAATAGAATTACAGGGCATATTTTAGCAGCTATTTTTGGGGTAATAACTCCTTTTTGTTCATGTAGTGCAATACCACTTTTCTTGGGTTTTTTACAAGCTAGAATACCTTTAGGAGTAACTTTTTCATATTTAATTTCTGCACCACTTAGTGATGCTGTTGTAATTGCACTTTTACTTTCACTTTTTGGCTGGAAAATTGCACTATTATATGTATTGGTTGGTTTAGCAATAGCTATAATCGCAGGACTTATTATTGGTGGATTAAATCTTGAAAAAGAGGTTTTAATTGAAGTAAAACCGATGAATATTGATTTTAATGAAGAAGAAGTATCTTTTAAAAGTAGATTAAAAGAATCATGGGAATTTACAAAAGATATCTTCAATAAAATTTATATATATGTAATAATAGGTGTTGGTATTGGAGCGTTTATACATGGATATGTTCCAACAGATTTCATCAGTAAATATGCAGGAGGAGATGTTTGGTATGCTCCGATTGTTGCTGTTATTATGGGAATTCCTATGTATTCAAATGCAGCAGGAATTTTACCTTTAGTTGAAGTTTTAACAAATAAAGGAATGTTACTAGGAACGGCGCTTTCATTTATGATGGCAGTTGTTGCTCTTAGTCTTCCTGAAGCTATGATTTTAAAAAGAGTATTATCAGTAAAGCTAATATCTATTTTCTTTGGTATTGTAGGTTTTGGGATATTAATAGTTGGATATTTATTTAATATAATTTTATAAGGAAAGTAAATGAAAATTGAAATTTTAGGAACAGGATGCTCAAAGTGTAAAGCACTTGAAGAGAATACAAAAAAAGCAGTTGCACAAGCAGGAATATTTGCTGAAATTGAAAAAGTTGAAGATATTGTAAAAATAATGGATTATGGTGTTATGAGTACTCCTGCTCTTGTGATTGATGGTGTTGTTAAAAGCACAGGAAAACTTCTTAATCAAGAAGAAATAAAAGCATTACTTAAATAAAGAAGAGATATGAAAACATTAAAAATATATGACCCTGCTATGTGTTGTCCAACTGGTGTTTGTGGAACAGATGTAGATACAAAGTTAGTACAACTTGCAAGTTTTTTAACTACACTTGATAAAACTAAATTTGAAGTAAGCAGATATGGACTTACTACTGAACCTGCACAATATGTACAAAATAAAGAAGTATCAAGAATATTAAATGAAGAGGGAGTAGATTCTTTACCTTTGTTTTTTATAGATGATGAACTAGTATTTTCAAAAGAGTATCCAAGTGTTCCACAACTAAGTGCTAAACTTGGTCTTGCTTCTTTTGTAGCAAAGTTTTAATATGAACTCTTTACTTTCTAAAATCCCACAATTTCTTTTTTTTACAGGAAAAGGTGGGGTTGGTAAAACATCAATGTCTTGTGCTATTTCATTAGCACTTGCACAGCTTGGAAAAAAAGTTCTTTTAATTAGCACAGACCCAGCATCAAATCTTGATGAGGTTTTACAAGTAGATTTAAAAAGTACACCAACAAAAGTTCAAGATATAGAAAATTTATATGCAATGAATATTAATCCTGTAGTTGCTGCAAATGAATATAAAGAGAAAATGGTAGGACCTTATAGAGGATTATTACCTAAAGAAGCAATAGAGCAAATGCAAGAGCAACTTTCAGGTGCTTGTACAGTTGAAATTGCAGGATTTAATGAATTCTCAAAATATGTAGGTGATAAGAATATCATAGAAGAGTATGATCATATTATTCTTGATACTGCACCAACAGGGCATACTCTAAGACTTCTAGCCCTGCCTGCTGCATGGAATGATTTTATTGCAAATAATCAAACAGGAAGTTCTTGTTTAGGACCAGTTTCAGGATTGTCTGAATATAAAGAGCTTTACGATAATGTTGTGAAAAATCTAAAAAATAAAGATAAAACACTTTTAATTTTAGTTAGTCGTGCTGAAAAATTATCTCTTATTGAAGCCAAAAAAGCAAGTAATGAATTAAAAAATCAAGGTATGAAAAATCAACATCTTATAATAAATGGAGTATTTACTCATAATAGTGATGATAAAATTGCACAAGCCTTTTATGCAAAATCAAAAGATGCCTTAGAAAATATTCCAAAAGATTTACAAGATTTACAAAGTACTCAAATTGGTTTTTATCCAAATGGTATTGTTGGAATTGATTCTTTAAAAGCTATTATAAAAAGTGATATACCAAAAGATTTCACTAATGCAAAAGAGAAACTACAAGAAGCTTTAGCTCTTGACTTAGAAGATATAACATCTTGGGATAGTTTACTAAATGATATAGAAAAAGATTGCAATGGTGTAATTATGACAATGGGAAAAGGTGGTGTTGGAAAAACAACAATTGCTTCAATGATTGCTTCACAATTAGCAAAAAGAGGGCATAAAGTAACTTTATCTACAACTGATCCTGCTTCTCATTTAGAGTATATTTTACAAGATGGAAACTCAAATTTAATAATTGAAAAAATTGATCCTAAAATTGAAACTAAAAGACATGTAGATGAAGTTATATCAAAAAATGAAGGGAAACTTTCACTTGAAGATATGAACTTACTAAAAGAAGAACTAAGTTCTCCTTGTATAGAAGAAATAGCTATTTTTGAAGCTTTTGCAAAAACAGTGGCAATTGCAAAAGATAGATTTGTAGTTCTAGATACTGCGCCAACAGGACATACACTTTTACTTTTAGATGCTTCATCTGCTTATCATAAAGAAGTATTAAAAAATTCTAATAATGAAATGAGTGAAGAGTTAAGTTCTCTTATTCCAAGAATAAAAGATCCAAAATTTACAAAAATACTTATTGTAACACTAGCAGAAGCTACACCTACACATGAAGCAAAAGATTTACAAGAAGATTTAAAAAGAGCAGGAATTAGACCTTATTCATGGATAATAAATAGAAGTTTTGCTGTATGTAATACTTCAGATAATCTTTTATGTCAAAAAGGCTTAAATGAATTAAAATATATAAATGAAATAAAAAATGAATTATCACAAAAAACTGTAATCTCACCGTGGATAGAAGTTGAAATCAATGATAGTAAGAGTTTAGAAAAATTAATTTAATTAGTAAAATAACTTATGAAACTTTTATGTAATTTTTTGCCATATATTTAAAAACTTTTAGATATAGTTGCAAAAATTTATATTAAAGAGAAAATTTGAACGAGAATAGATTAGGGCAGTTATATGCCGTTTTAGCATTTTTATTTTGGGGTGCACTTGCCCCAATATATTTTAAACAAGTATCAAGTGTAGAACCATTAGAAGTTTTAATACATAGAATTTTTTGGTCATTTATAATTTTAATACCATTATTATATATATCAAAACAAGATAAGATTTTTAAACTTACAATAAAAGATTTAAGAAAAGTAAAATATTTAGCATTATCAACATTCTTTATATCTTTAAATTGGCTTGTTTTTATTTGGGCTGTAGGAAATGATAAGATTATGGAAACAGCACTTGGATATTATATAAATCCTTTAGTAAGTGTATTTTTGGGATATCTGTTTTTTTCTGAAAGAATGACAAAATATCAATATGTAGCTATTTTTATTGCTTTTATAGCAGTTCTTTATCAGTTAATTACTATTGGTTCAATTCCTCTTATTTCACTTGCTTTAGCACTTAGCTTTGCTTTTTATGGAATGATAAGAAAAAAAGTAAATATTGGTTCTATTGTTGGCTTATTAATTGAAACATTAATTTTAATGCCTTTTGCAATTATTGGAATATATTATCTTTATATAAATAATTCTATTTCATTTTTAAATTCAAGCAATTATATAAATATAATGCTAAGTTTAGGTGGTTTAGTAACAATTATTCCTTTGCTTTTATTTAATGGCGCTGCTACAAGAATGAGACTAACAACTTTAGGCTTTTTTCAGTATATTGGGCCAACTTGTGCTTTTTTACTTGCAGTTTTTGTATATAATGAAGAACTAAATTTTGATAAATTAGTAACCTTTTCATTAATATGGTTAGCTTTAGTAGTATTTTCTATTGATTCTTTTAAGAAAATGAGAGGTTTAAAAAGTAAATAGGATTAAAAATGAGTAAAATATTTAATAGTGTGAATAATATATCTGCAATAAAACTAGCTTTTTTATTTGCAGTTTTTTGTAATGCCGTTGTTGATGTATCACACAAGGTTTTATTACAAAATATAGCATTTAAAGTTTTTGATGGAAGTGAACAAGTAATTTGGATTTCTATTATAAATGCTATGATAATTATTCCCTTTTTACTTCTTTTTACTCTAAGTGGTTACTTATCTGATAAATATAATAAAAAAAGTATCATTGTTTATGGAGCGGTTTCATCTTTTTGTTTATCTGCTTTAATGATATTTGCTTATATGAGTGGTAGTTTTTATTTTGCAATGATTGTTTTAGTTTTATTAGCTGCTCAAAGTGCAATTTATTCACCTGCAAAATTTGGACTTATTTTAGATATCTATGGCAAAAAAAACCTAGCATTAGGAAATTCAGCACTTCAATCTATTTCAATAATTGCAATACTTTTTTCAATTGGAATTGCTTCTTATTTCTTTGAGAGTTTTTATGTCTTAAATAATCTTGATACTTTAAATACAAAAGAGCAACTTCTTGATGCAATATTACCTCTAACTTATTATGTTTTACCTATTGCCTTTTTAGAAATGTTAGTATCTGTTTTATTGCTAAGAAAAATAAAAACAAACTATAAAGAAAATACAAATTTATCATTAAATAAAGAAGAGTTTTTTAAAGCTAAACTTTTTGCAAAAAATATAAATACAATTTCATCAAATAGTGTAATATTTTTATCAGTAATTGGTTTATCAATATTTTGGGGAATTTCTCAAGGTTTAATGGCCGTATTTCCCTCTTTTGCAAAACAGTATTTATATATAACAGATGTATTTGTAATAAATGGTGTTTTAGCAGCTTCTGGAATTGGAATTGCTCTTGGGGCATTTGTATATTCAAAAATATCAAAACATTATATTGAAATTGGAACAATTCCAATATCTGCTTTAGCAATGGCAGTTTCTATTTATATTTCAACTATTGTTCAAACACCATTTTTATTAGCCATGTCATTTTTATTTTTTGGTTTCTTTGGTGGTTTATTTATTGTTCCATTAAATTCATTAATTCAGTTTAATGCTAAAAAAAGAGTTTTAGGAACTATACTTGCTGGAAATAATTGGTTTCACTCTTTATCTATGTTTTTAATGTTGAGTATGACTACTATTGTTTCATTTTATGCACTAGATCCATTAAATACAATCTATTTGATTTTGTGTATTACAATAATTGGAGCACTTTATACTATTTATAAATTGCCTCAATCAATGTTATTACTATTTTTAAAAGTTGTAGTAGGTTTAAAATATAAACTTGAAGTAAATGGTGTTAAAAATATTCCTTCAAGTGGTGCTGTATTATTACTTGGAAACCATGTTTCATGGATTGATTGGGCTGTGATTTTAATGTCTACACCAAGAGAAGTAAAATTTGTAATGCATAAGCCAATTTATAATAAATGGTATTTAAAATGGTTACTAAAAATGTTTAAAGCAATACCAATATCAAATACATCTGGTAAATCAACTCTTCAGATAATAGCAAAACACTTAGACGAAGGAAGTGTTGTAGTTCTTTTTCCTGAAGGGAATATTACAAGAAATGGTCATTTAGGTGAGTTTAAAAAAGGCTTTGAGATGATATTGGCTTTTACAACAGTTGATGTAAATGTGGTATCTTTTCATATTAGAGGTTTATGGGAATCTATGTTCTCAAGAGCTAATAAAAAGCTAAAAAAATCTTATAGAACAAATACTGTAAGTGTAAGTTTTTCAAAAGCAATAAAAAAAGAAAAAGCAAATGCTTATACTATTAAACAAGAAGTTATAAACTTATCAACTATTTCATGGAAAGAACATATTAAAAGTTTAGGTACATTAAGCGAAACAATTTTTGATAGGTTAAAAGAAGTTTCAAGTGAAATGATTTTTGCTGATTCAACAGGTTTAGAATTAAGTGCAAATAAGTTTTTAACTGTATCAATTTTATTTAAAAATTTATTAGAAAAAGAAGTAAATAATCAAAATATAGGTTTATTATTACCATCAACTGCTGCAGGTGCATTTATTAATTATTCAGTTTTAATGATGGGAAAAACAGCTGTAAATTTAAACTATACAGCAGATATTGAAACTTTAAAATTATCTATTGAAAAAGCTGAAATTAAAACAATTATTTCTTCAAAAAACTTTATTGAAAAACTGAAATTAAAAGCTATAAATTTAGAAGAGTTATTCTCTTTAGTTAATGTAATTTATGTTGAAGATTTAAAAGCAAAAATATCAAAACCAAAAGCTATTTTTACACTATTAAGTGTTAAGTTTATTCCTAGTTTTATTTTAAAACCAATACATCTTAAAAAAGTAAATAAAGATGATACAGCATTGATTTTATTTTCATCAGGAAGTGAAGGAACACCAAAAGCAATAGAGTTAAGTGGAGATAATGTATTAGGAAATTCTCAACAAATAGCAAGTGTTTTAAATGTAAATGATGATGATATAATTGTAGGTTCATTACCAATATTTCATGCTTTTGGTATTGTGGTTACTACATACTTACCTTTAATTGAAGGTATAAAATGTGTAGCTCATCCTGACCCAACAGATGGTTTAGGTTTAGGAAAATTAATATATAAATATAAAGCAAGCATAATGTGCGGAACGTCAACATTTTTTAGACTTTATACAAAAAATGCAAAAGTAAATCCTTTAATGTTTGAAAGTCTAAGACTAAGCGTTGCAGGGGCTGAAAAACTAAGAGCTGATGTACGAACAGATTTTAAAAATAAATTTGGGAAAGATATATTAGAAGGTTTTGGAACAACTGAAACGTCACCTGTTGCTTCTTGTAATTTACCTGATGTTTTAACAGCAGAATATGAAATACAACAAGGAAATAAAGTAGGTAGTGTTGGTATGGCACTACCTGGAACACTTATAAAAATTGTAGACCCTAATACTTTTAAAGAGTTAGAGGTAGATGAAGAAGGAATGATTTTAATTTCTGGTATTCAAGTAATGAAAGGGTATTTAAAAGATGAAGAAAAAACTAAAAAAGTTCTAAAAAATATTGATGGTCATACTTATTATATTACAGGGGATAAAGGAAAAATTGATTCTGATGGTTTTTTAACAATTGTAGATAGATATTCAAGATTTGCAAAAATAGCAGGTGAGATGATTAGTCTTACAAAAGTTGAAGAAGAGATAGCAAAAATAGTACAAATAGATGAAGAATCAAAGATAGATTTTATTGCAAGTGCAATTGAGGATGAGAAAAAGGGTGAAAAAATTATTCTTTTGATATCTCATGTAGATGATAATTTTATTATTAAACTGCAAAATGATATTTTGAAATCATTTGGTAATAAATTAATGATACCATCACGAATTATAAAAGTAGAAGAGATACCTAAATTAGGTACAGGTAAAAATGATTTTAAAAAAGCTAGTTACTTAGCACTAAAGAATTAAATAACATTGTTTATTAATCAACTTTAATTCTTTAATTTAAAAAAAATATGCTATTATAAATGAATAAAAAATGAATAATATAAAAGGTCAATCATTGCTTAGAATATTAGTTTCTCTTCTTGTCTTCTTTAATATTTGTACTGCTAATAATATATTTATACCATTACCTACTGAGATAGAATATGATAAAGCAAAAGTTGAATTAGGGAAAAAACTATTTTTTGATCCAATTTTATCAAAAAATAATGATATTTCTTGTGCTTCTTGTCATGGCAATTATGGTGTTGATAATGAAAAATTTAGTATTGGAGATAATCAAACCGAAGGATTTATAAATACACCTACTGTTTTTAATTTAGAGTATAATCTAGCATTTTTTTGGAATGGTAGAAGTGAAACACTAAAAGAACAAATGATAGATGGTCCTTTATTTGCTAAACATGAAATGGCAAATGATAAAACTACAATAGAAAATAGACTAAAACAGTCTCCTGAATATATACAGCTATTTTTAAAAGCATACTCTTTAATGCCAACATTTGATAATATGTTAGATGCAATTGTTAGTTTTGAAGAAACATTAATCACTCCTAATTCAAAATTTGACCAATATTTAAGAAATGAATACAAATTAACTCAAAAAGAAGAAAATGGAATGGACTTATTTTTATCTTATGGTTGTGTTTCTTGTCATAATGGAATTAATTTAGGTGGAAATTCATATCAAAAATTTGGAACAATTATAGAGTACAAAGATAGTTCTGTAAAGTGGGCAGATAGAGAAGATGTTACAAAAAATATTAATGATAAAAATATTTTTAGAGTTCCAAGTCTAAGAAATATTGAAAAAACTGCTCCTTATTTTCATAATGGACAAATAAAAACCCTTCAAAATGCTATATATATTATGGGTTATCATAATGTTGGAATTGTTATGGCAAAAAATGAAGTAGAAGATATTGAAGCATTTTTAAAAACTTTAACAGGTGAGATTCCTAAAACATTTATATTGGATAATTAATTATATGAAAAATTTTGATTTTAAAAGTGTATCGATTGTTGTATCTTCTTTATTAGTTTTTTTTATGGCAATTGACTTTAAATCAAAGTTGTCAAGTTTTAATAGTAGTTACTATAGTGCTACGAGTATGGTTCATGAGCTAGAAAATACATGGCATAAACATATTAATATTTTAGAAGAGTCAATTATTCTTTTACATTTCAATAATGATAAATTAGTTACACATAAAAAAATTGCAAAAGAAAAAGTTTCAGAATTAAATAAAAATGTAGATATTAAAAATACATTCCCTTTATTATATGATAAATTTGATAATTACTTAAAAGAGTATAGTTCTCTTGATCTATTAACAGAACGATTTATTAGAAGTAATTCTATGATAAAAAACTCTATATTAATTCTTGAAAAAAGATTATATGATTTAGGTACTTATGATGAAGAGTACAGAACAAATTTTTTAGATATGTTATTAACAGTTAAAAATGCAAAAAACAACTATGTAAAAAATGGTAATATCACTGAAAAACAGTTTAATTACTTTAAAAACAATATTAATAATGATGAATATAAATTAAATTTTGCACATATAAACTTTTTATATAATGAAATACCAAAATTTCATAAATCATTTAATACAATAAAAAAGAGTAATATAACAAATATTATAGATGAAATGTTTATTGCTTTGGAAAAAGAATCTAAAGTTATAAAAGAAAAAATGCAAACAGAATTTATTATTATCATGTTTGTATATCTTATATTTTTAATTATTCTTTTACTACTTATTTTAAAAATAAAAAAAGATTCTCATAGTTTAGTAAATTATCAAAAACAAAAAGAACTGAGTTTAAAAACTGATGATTTAACACAATTACCAAATAGAAATGCTTTTAACTATGATACAAGAAATAATGATAAGTATTCAGTAATTCTTTTAGATATAGTTGATTTTAGTAATATTAATTCAATTACTGGATATCAAGGTGGTGACCATATTTTAAAAAATGTTGCCGATGTTATAAAAGAAGCAAAAACGCATAATGTAAACTATAAAAGAGTATATAGAGTAGGGGTTGACCAGTTTGCAGTTGTTATTGATTCAAAAGATGTAACTGTTTTAGATAGTGTATCTTTAGGTTTAATAAGTGAAATTGAAAATACAATTTTTGACTTTAAAGGTTTTGAAGTTCCTGTTTATATTCAAGCTGGAATTACTCAAAAAAAGCCATATCTAAAAAGTGCAGAATTAGCTATTGCTCAAACAAAAAATAGTTTTGAAAAAGTTTCTTATTATAATGATGATATTGATATTAAACAAAATGCTGTAAAAAATATTGAAATGTTATCAAAAGTTAAAGAAGCAATAAAAGATAATAGAATTAGACCATTTTTCCAAGGTATCGTTGATTTACAGACAAAAGAACCTGTTAAATATGAAGCTCTTGTACGTCTTATAGATACAGATGGTAGAGCAATTTCTCCCTATTTCTTTTTAGAACTAACTAAAAAATCTAAGTTGTACTCTAAAATCACAAATATTGTAATTAAAAAGTCAATTGAGTTTATTAGACAAAATAATATTTCTGTTTCAATTAACTTATCATTTCAAGATATTAATAATGCTTCAACATTAACATTTATTTCACTTTTATTGCAAACAAATAAAGATATAGCACATCTTATAACTTTTGAGATATTAGAAAGTGAAGAAGTTCAAAATTATGAAAGTATATTTAAATTCGCAGAATTAACTAAAGAGTTTGGTTGTAAACTAGCAATTGATGACTTTGGAAGTGGTTATTCAAACTTTACACAATTATTTAAAATGAAACCAGATATTTTAAAATTAGATGGAAGTTTAATTAAAGATATTCATATTAATGATAATTCAAAACATACAGTAGAAGCAATGATTTTTTTAGCTAAAAAATCAAATATTCAAACAGTAGCTGAGTTTGTTGATAATGAGATTATTGATAAAATGATTACAGAGCTTGGAATAGATTATGGTCAAGGTTTCTATTATAGTGAACCAAAAGATTTACTAAAAGAAGAAGAATAAACTTTATTCTTCTTCTTTACATAATAGAGAAATTATTTCATCTTGGTTTGAACAAAAATTCCCATTTTTCTCAATTAAAAATAAATCTCTAGCCATTCCTTTAATAGTGTGAAGTTTAGCACTTTCAATCTCTACATTAAAATCATCAAAAACTTTTGCAATATATGCAAATAAACCTTTTTGATCTTTTGCAACTACATTCATAGAAGCTAAATATGCTGAATGATTACAATTTATTTTGATATCTTCTTTTTTTATAATAGGTGTTTTAAGTTTTGTTGTTTTTGTCATATCAAATGAATTTTTTATTACATTTTCAATAAATGGTAAATCTTCATCATCAATTTTTTCTGTAAATGAGATATAAAATGCTTTTTTATTATCATAAAGTTTAAAAATATTCATTGACGCAATATTTAAAAATTCAAGTTTTCCAAGTAGGAAACCTAAATTTAAAGGTACCTTTCTAATAATTCTAATTGTTAAATGAGTTGTATTCATAATCTTATAAATATAATCATCAACATCTTTAGCTTTAATAGCAATATCTAAAATATCTGTAGCTTTTAATCGTAAGAATATTTGATTTGAAGCGATATACATGATTTTCTTTTTTACTATATTTGGAAGCTCTTTATATCTTTCTAGATTTTTAATTGTATTTTGTTTTGCAACTCTTCTTGCACTTTCATTTAATAAATTTTCATCTTCAAAAGCTGGTAAGGATTGTAAATATAGCTGATGTAATAATGATGATATTGAACTATTATATGCCGTTTTTGATACAGCTGAAATATCACAATAAGAAACTACATATAACATTTTTAAAGCAAGTTTTGTTTTTACTAAACCAGTAAAATTTAAAATAGCTTTTTGTGAGTAAATATCATCATGAGTTGCTACATAAGACATCATATTGTGATATCTAATTAATCTTGCACCAAGTTGGATATATTTTTCATCAAAACCAAAAGATGCAGTCATACTTTTAAAAAGTTTTTCTCCAACTATATGATGATCAATTGTTCTACCTTTTCCTATATCATGAAATAAAGCCACAAGCCTTACTATTACTTGTTGTGGATGTGTTAATGAATCAAATACAGCTTTTATCTCTTCATCTTCAATATATTGTGCAAATTTTAAAGTTCTAATTGAATGAACATCAACAGGATGTTGATGGTAACCATCAAATTGTGGTTGGTCAATAATCTTTTTTGTACTTGGTAGAATTGCTTGAAATAATCCAGCGTTATAAATTAGTTTAATTACTGGATAAAGCTCTTTTTTATACAGTAATGCTTTGATATTTTTTCTTAGCTCTTTTGTTTGTGTACTTGGTAATTTAGATTTACTAGCATAATAAATATAAGATCTATCAAATCTCATCACTGTAGATGGTAAGTCAATTAACTCTTTTATTAAAGAATTTAATGTTTTAGACTTTGCATTAAATGATGTATAAAGTGTACCATCAATAATATATAGATTTTTTTTATATTTATAATCTTTTAATTTAGTAATATTTTTTGAATCAAATAAAATATGTCTAGTGAATTTTTTTGTCATAGTTACAGAAAAACTATGAATTGTATGCATTGAAGATAATAATTTTGCCATACATTGACGCTCTTTTGTATGTCTTGGTAAATTTTTAAAGCCAAGTTTTGTACTTAAATCAGGCAATATATCAAATGTCACTTGATCTTGTTTTTTTCTTGCAATATTATGTAAAGCATTTCTAACTCTAAAAATAAACTCTAAAGATTGTCTATATTTTCTATACTCTTCTTCTGTATACTCTTTTCCAATTAGATTTCTTGTATCAGTTGTACCATATAAGATATTTGCCATCCAAAACATCATATTTGATTCTCTAATTCCTCCAAAACCTTCTTTTATATTCGGTTCCATTTTTAAAGGGTATTTTAGTAATCTTTGTTTATGCTCTTCAAGTTTTTCTAATACAAACTCTTTTTGATTTGTTTTTCTAATTAAAGCAAGAACATTTTCATATCCAAACCATAAATATTTTGAACCAAAAATAAGTCTTGATTCAATTATAGAACTTTTAATAGTTACATCTTTTTCAACACCAATTGCTATTTCTTTTAATTCATGTACTCTTGAACCTAGTTTTAAACCACAATCCCATGCTAAAGTAATAAACTCTTCCATGATTTCTTTTAGATTATAACCCTTAGTATCTTCATATAAAATCATAATATCAATATCAGAATAAATACAAAGTTGTTCTCTACCATAAGAGCCAAGTGCAATTAAACTAATAGGAATTGATGTACTCATAGGTTGATATGAACCAAAATTTTTACGTAAGATATATTTATATAATAAAATTAGAAATTTGTCAGTATGTTTTGTATGTTTAATGAAAAAATCTTTTCCGCCAGTTGTTTCTAATGTAGTATCAATTGAATTTAGATAGTTTTTAAAATATGTTTTTAAAACTTTTGATATTTCAAAATCACTTGCTTTTTTTGATATTAGTTCTTCTACTTGTAAATTTAAATCATTCATAATAACTCTTTATGTATTTCTAGCTTCTTTCTTAGTGTAATTCTATTTAAGCCTAAGTGTTTTGCAACTTGTACTTGTGATTTATATTTTTTAGTTGCTGCTTTTAATAATGGTACCTCAAATAAATATAATAAATCTTTATATGAATTTTCACCCTCTAAATGCTCTGATAAATATCTCTCTTGAAACATTAAAATCTCTTCTTCACCTATTGTTTCAAAAAGATAAGAGAAGTAAATAGATTTTCTTAAAGAGTGAGTATTCTTAGATATATTTGTAATTAATTTATTTGAAGATATTACTTCCATATCCAAAATAATACTTGCTTCTTTTGAAAACTTTTTAATTAAGCCTTTTGTATCTAATTCTCTTCTTTCTAAGTTTGGAATTTCAAGATTAATTGAAAAGATTTCTTTTAATTTTTTATTTAAATTATCATTGTTTGATATAGCAATAATTCGTATACTATTTATATCTAACCAATTTAATAATAAGTCAATATTTGTGATTTCATGTATTTTATCAATAATTATTGCATCATTTTGTATATTTAATACATCATCAATTATATCTTGCTGTAAGGATTTAGCTTCAAAAATTTCTGAATGAGGAAGTATAAATTTGGCTAATGCTTTTTTACCAACGCCCATAGAACCAGTAATTAATGCATTTACATTTACTGCTTGTAAGAGTCTTGCTGAGTTTAGGATTTCTTTTGAAACTTCATCTTGTGCTATATATTCTGACATACTTCTAACCTTTTAATATAATCAAATTATAAGAAAAATTTGCTAATTACTTACATTATACTGTATATTTTTAATATTTCTAAGCTAAATTGTATAAAAAATAAACAATACATAATTAACTTATTTTATAATTAAATTTTAGATAGAATGCGTTTGTAAAAATATTATTTTTTATTAAAGGTTCAGATTTTCATGCAAAAAAAATTTTACAGACTTACTACTATTGTGATTTTTCTAATCATTTCTATTTCAACAGTAATTTTCACAAGTGATTTTATAATAAAAAAAGAGAAAGAGTTTTTAGAAAAAAAATACAAAAATATTGCTATGAGTATACATGATAAAATAAACTCTTTAATTCTAAAAAAGAAAAATTCTACTTTAGCACTTACAATTACACTTGCTAATAATAACTACATTTTAGATAAATTAAATAATATTGCAACAAAAGATAAGTTAAAAGAGTTATCTTTACTTTTACGAGAACAAACAGATTTTAAAAATGTATGGTTTCATGTTTTAGATAATAAGGGTGTTAGTTTATATAGAAGTTGGACGGATCATAAAAATGATAGTATGATTAATAAACGAAATGATATTGCTGAAATGATTAAAAACCCAAAAATCCAAAGTACTATTAGTGTAGGGAAATACGATATTAGTTTTAAAGCAATGGTTCCTATTTATGAAAATGATAAATTTATAGGTATTCTTGAATCAATTACTCATTTTAATTCAATTTCAAAAAGTATAAGAGAAAGTTCTAATGTTGAACCAATTATAGTTGTACAAAAAGAGTATACAAAACAATTAAAAGAAAAATCATTTACAAATATTTTTTTACAAGATCACTATATAGCTAATTTATCTGTAAATAAAAATCTAATAAAACGTTTAGACAATGAAGATTTTGAGTCTCTTCTAAATGTAAAAGATTATATTATAAAAGATAATTCATTACTTATAAATACACCTATTATCTATAATAATAAAAAACTAGCAAGCTTTATCGTTTGTAAAGAGATTGATAAAATTGATTTAACTTATATAGAAAACTATAAACGAAATATGTTTTTATATTTAGCTTTATTTATTATAGTATTAGGATTAGTTCTTTACATAATTAGCTATTATTTATACTCAAAAGAACTTAAAAAAGTTTATACAAAATTGGATTTAAAACGAGAAGAGTTAGCAAATCTAAATGATTCATTAAAACAAACAGTTGAAGAAGAAGTTTCTAAAAACAATGAGAAAAACAATATCTTATTTCAACAAAGTAAAATGGCTGCAATGGGAGAGATGATTGGAAATATCGCTCATCAATGGCGACAACCATTATCTTTAATTACAACAGCAGCTTCAGGAATGAAGTTAAAAAAAGAGTTTGGAATGTTAAGTGATGATGAGTATAAAAGTTCTTTAAATAGTATCTTAGGTGCTGCAAATCATTTATCATCAACAATTGAAGATTTTAGAAATTTCTTTTCACCTATTAAAGAAAAAAATAGTTTTATTTCAAATGATTTAGTTGAAAAAGTTTTTAAGTTATTAGGAAAAGAGTATTCAAATAAGAATATTAAAATAGTTAAAAATATTCAAGATTTTGAAATTTATTCTTTTGAAAATGAGTTATTACAAGTAATTATAAACTTACTAAATAATTCAAGAGATGAACTAATTAAAATAGAAGATATATCTAAAAGATTTATTTTTATTGATTTATTAAAAGAAAATGAGAACTTTATTTTAAGAGTAAAAGATACAGCAAATGGTATTCCTTTAAATATAATGGAACGTATTTTTGAACCATATTTTACAACAAAACATAAATCAATGGGTACAGGTATTGGACTTTATATGACACAAGAAATAGTAGAAAAACATCTAAATGGAAAGATTCTTGTAAGTAATGAAACTTTTACTTATGAAGACCAAACATTTAAAGGTGCATTATTTGAGTTAAGAATTCCTATTGAAAATGAATAGGAATTCTTAAAAGTTTACTTTTGTTTTTTATTTGAAAAATAGATAAATGTTGTAAGTGAAATTAAAATTAATGCAATTCCTGCAATTAAATAAAATGCATTTATCATTGATTCATAGTTATTTAGAGCAATTTTAAATACAACAATAAGTGCTTCAATTGATAAAGCAATAATAATAGTACTTAAAAACTTTGTTAAAACTTTTGTTTCGACTCTTGAGTTTCTAGAATAAGATTTAAAAAATACCTCTTGTTCTAAAATAGTTTTAGCCAAATCAAAAATAGCAATACTTAATGTTAATGCAATAATTGGTTTAAAAATCATTTCTAAGGATATATCACCTTTAGCAAAAACATAATACGCAAAATCATAAAGCGAAAATAGTATTGTCAACATTGCTAATATCATCATTGAAAATCCAGCAACAACATAAAAACCTTTTGTTACAGTATGAAATGGTTTATGCAACTCAATAAGATTTAACTTTTCTAATAAAATATCAATTTTAAAATCTAGAAATACAATTTCATCATTTTCTTTTATTGTTACAGTTATACAATTACTTCTTGTTGCTGAACTAATATAAGGTTTAGAAAAAGCCATATTTGTATCTTTAAACTCTAACTTTGAAATAAGATAGGCTCTATTTTTATCTTTTGCTTTTGTATCAATTGATTGTCTATAATAGTTTGATGATACTTGAAGTTTAGTAGTTTTATTTACTAAATAAACTAATTCAAGTGATGGGAATATTCTAAATAATTCTTCAAAATTTTGATTTTTTTGCGAAGATAAATTTCCTATGTTTTTAATACTTTCTTGTAAAAAAAACTCAATCTCTTCTTTATGTTGATTATAGATTTCTAAAAACTCTTTCATGCTAATAATCCTATATTATTTTTAATTATTATACTATTTTGAAAAATAAAATGATACTTTTTATGGTTAGTTTATAAACACATGGTTAATTTTTAATTGTTTTTTAGAATGAATCATTTTATATTCAATATTATTATATAAAGTAAGTTATATATATACTCAGTTATGATATAAATATACTTTAAATTATTTAAGGCTTTATTATGAATATAGATGAACTAAATGACATTATAATACTTTCAAAAAAACTTAATCTTATTTATATTGTAAAAGACAATACTAATAAGGATAATAAATTAGACTATTTTAAAAGTTTTTTTAATAATGTGATTTGTGTAGATGATGGATATAAAGCCTTAAAAGAGTTCGAAAATCAGTCGTTCTCTATTGTAATTACAGATATAGAAATTAAAGGTATTTCAGGTTTTGATTTAATTGAATGCTTTAAAAATATTGATGAAAATATCATTTCTATAATCTATACAAATAATGAAGATAAAGAGAGTTTTCTAAAAACTATTGATTTAGAAATTGATGGTTATCTTCTTAAACCATTTATTGAAAATGAGTTTTTTAAGATTCTTTACAGATCAATTAAAAAAAGTATAATAAAAAAAGAAAACAAAAAAATTAAAAAAGATTTAAAACTTTTAAAACAATACAATGAAGTAATTGATAAAAGTACAATAATCTCAAAAACAGATACAAAAGGTCGGATTACTTTTGCAAATGATAATTTTTGTAAGGTTTCTGAATATTCAAGAAATGAACTACTTGGAAAAAACCATAGAATTGTAAGACATCCTGATAACCCAAAAGAGTTATATACTGATTTATGGAATACTGTAAAAAACAAAAAACAAGAGTGGACAGGAATCCTTAAAAATCTAACTAAATCTGGAAAACCATACTATGTAAAAACTACTATTAAACCAATATTGGATTCAAAAGGAAAGATAATAGAGTACATTGGTGTAAGAGATGATATTAGTTCAATTATGAGTGATAGAAAACATTTAAATGATAAAATTGACTCAACAGATTTATCTTTATTAATTCTTATTCAAATTGAAGAGTTTGATATTTTAGATAAGTTTTACAACATCTCAACTGTTGATAAAATAGAAAAAATGTTTGGTTATAATATTTTAACATACCTTCCAAATAATTTTATTTTTGAACATATTTATAATTTAGGTAGTGGACAATTTGCACTTTTAACGAACTTTTTTGATTTTTTCGATGCAAATATAAATTTAAATAAATATTTAGAGCATTTTATTAAAAATGTTAAAAGCTCAGTTTTATTAATTGATGAAATTGAGTATGATTTAAATATTGTAGTTAGTTACTCTTTTGGAAAAGACCATTTATTTGAAGATGCAAAATGTGGTTTACTTCAAGCTATAAATAAAAAAGAGCTAATTAAATATGCAAATGATTCATCAATAAAAGAGCATATTGAAGCTAAGAAAAATATGGAAATTATTAAAATGGTTAAAATAGCTCTTGATAACTATAAAATAATTTCTTATTTTCAACCAATTATAAATAATAAAACAAAAGAAATAGAAAAATATGAATCTTTAGTTAGATTAGTGGATGAAACAGGAAGCGTTTTATCTCCATTTTCATTTTTAGATGTATCAAAAAAAGGAACATATTATAATAAAATCACGCATCGTGTTTTAGAAAATTCATTTAAAATATTAGAACACATATCAACGAAGATATCAATAAATCTTTCATCTTTAGATATTGAAAAAGAGCAAACACGAATCAAACTTTTTGAGCTTTTAGAAGAGTATAAAGATGATGCATCAAGAGTTGTTTTCGAGCTTTTAGAAGATGAAGAAGTAAAAGACTTTGAGATAATTAAGAAGTTTATAAAAAAAGTAAAAGCAATGGGTGTTCAAATTGCAATAGATGATTTTGGTGCAGGATATTCAAGCTTTGAAAGATTATTAGATTTTGAACCAGATATTTTAAAAATAGATGGCTCTTTAATTAAAAATATTGCCAGTGATGAATATAGTAAAAATGTAGTTGAAACTATAGTGTCTTTTGCAAAAAAACAAAATATACAAACAATTGCTGAATATGTTGAAAATGAAGAAATCTATAATATTCTTTATGACCTTGGAGTTGATTATTCTCAAGGTTATTATTTTGGAAAACCAGAAAATATAAATATAAATAACTCAATAATCTAAACTCTCTAATAAAAAAATACTTTCCTAAAAAGTTTAATTGGTTGGAAAATAACCAATTGGCTTTTTTTTATACAATTTATT
>NZ_JBGUES010000016.1:0-26980 GCF_041821165.1 Poseidonibacter sp.
GTAGCAGAAAAGAAAAAATGGATTTTTTAGAGAAACCCCATGAATTAAGCAATATTAAAAAAGTTATTGGTGTTGTAAGTGGAAAAGGTGGAGTAGGAAAATCTCTAGTTACATCAATGCTTGCAGTAACAATGAGAAGACGTGATTACACCGTTGGAATTTTAGATGCAGATATTACTGGTCCATCAATACCTAAAGCATTTGGAGTAAATGAAAAGGCAAAAGGTAACGGATTTGGAATATTGCCATCTAAAAGCAAGACTGGTATTGATATTATGTCTGTAAATCTTTTGTTAGATAATGATACAGACCCAGTTATTTGGAGAGGTCCAATAATTGCTAATACAGTAAAACAGTTTTGGACAGAAGTTATTTGGAAGGATATAGATTACCTATTTATTGATATGCCTCCTGGAACAGGAGATGTACCTTTAACTGTATTTCAATCAATACCTGTAGATGGTATAATTATTGTAACTTCTCCTCAAGAACTTGTTTCAATGATAGTTGAAAAGGCTGTTAAAATGGCTGAAAACATGAATATTCCAATTATAGGTATCGTTGAAAACATGTCATATTTCCAATGCCCAGATTGCAATAAAAAATACAATGTATTCGGAGACAGCAATATAGAAGAAGTTGCGAAAAAACATAACTTAGAAGTTTTGGCAAGACTTCCTATAGACCCAGTAATTGCATCTTCATGTGATAAAGGATCTATTGAGTTATGTGATGATGATTTATTTATTAATATAGCAGAAATCTTAGAAAAAAATGAATGGAGGAATAAATAATGAAAATAGCAGTAGCAAGTGAAAAGGAAATGGTAACTGAACATTTTGGACATTGTGTTAATTTTAATATTTTTGAAACAGAAAACGACAAGATTATTAGCAGCAAATCTATAGAGAATCCTGGTCATAAACCTGGTTTCTTACCAAACTTCTTGAATGAATTAGGAGTTAATGTAATAATAGCAGGTGGAATGGGCGGTGGAGCCATAGACATATTCAATGAAAAAAATATTGAGGTAATTATTGGCGCAAGAGGAAATGCAAAACAAGCTGCTGAACAGTATCTTTTAGGTGCTTTAAAATCAACTGGCTCAGTTTGTCACGAACATCAACATAGTGACCAGTGCGAAGAATAAAGTAAATAAAATGGATAAGTAGATTTAAGGGAAGGGCAATGATACCTTTCCTTTATTTTTAAACAAACTTCTGCTTGTTAAAAAAATCGATTATTGATTGTCGCTAAGATGTAACAATCTATGAAATGAGGTGAAAAAAATACCTAGACCTAGAAAATGGAGAAAAGTATGCGGTCTACCTAACAGCAATCGGTATGGACCATTAGATTCTCCGGCACAAGGAGAGCATTTTGTTGTTATGACCATTGATGAATATGAAACAATAAGGCTTATTGATTTAGAGGGATTATCCCAAGAAGAGTGTTCCAACCAAATGAATGTGGCTCGTACAACCGTACAGGGTATTTACAGTGAAGCTAGAAAAAAAATAGCAGAATCTTTAGTAAACGGAAAAGTTCTCAGAATTGAAGGCGGAGATTATAAGCTTTGTGATGGTGAAGAAGAATGTTTAAATAGTGAAGGCTGTCACAGGCACAGATATGGAATAAGATTTATAGATGGAAATGACACAGAACAAAATTAGAAACTTCACAGAAATGAGAAGGAAGATTTTTGTTTGTAATAGAAATGTTGAATATTGCATAGAAAAATTGTTAAAATAAAGACAAAACTTATTTATTTTAGTAAAAATAAAAAAATCCCAATTTTAGGTAAAAGGGATTTTTTATTTAAAATAGTTATTGACATATGTCAAATAAAGAGTATAATAATAATATAGATGACATATGTCAATAATAAAAGGAGGAACATTATGCCAAGAGGAGATGGAACAGGACCAATGGGAATGGTTCCAAACACAGGTAGATGTTTTGGAATGAGAAACAACTTTTATAATTATAAAAGTTCTTCAACAACAAAGAGAAATACTTAAAAATCGTCTAGAAATCATCAACTAAGAGTGAGATGGTTTGAAATGATATAGCAAATGTGTATTTAATGATTATTTAATTAAGAAAAGAGGCAAATTATGAAAATTGCAATACCAGCAGAAAATAAATCTTTAAGCAGTAATGTATATGAATCTTTTGGAAGAGCACCATATTTTCTTTTTCACAATACAATAACAAAAGAAAGTGAATTTTTGGACAATAGTGCTGTGATTAGTCAAGGAGCTGCAGGAATTAGAGTTGCACAAGTCATAGCAGATAACGGCATAAAGGCTCTTATTACGCCAAGATGTGGAGAAAATGCACAAAAAATATTGAAGAATGCTGAAGTATTTGTTTATAAATCAATACCAGGAACTTTGCAAGAAAATATTGATGAGTTTTTATCAGATAAATTAACATTAATTTCTGAATTCCATTCTTCTTTTCACGGACAGAAAGATAATTAATTAAAGAAGAGAATAGTAATGAGCAAAAATAAAAGGGCAAGAATAACGAAAATCTTGTCTTTTTTTTTGTAAAAGTTACAATTAATTATTGCATTAAAAATTTGGTTCTGATATAATAGAAAAATAAGTAAATATATTACTGTGACTGGAAGTAGTAAGTCTGTACATATTTTTAGAGAGTCGTTAGACGGTGAAAGATGACAATATGAGAACTGAACTCGTCCATGAGTATTTGAAGCGAAAAAAGTAGTTTCAAACGGTTATTGCCGTTAATATAATGAGTGAGGCATAATGCCTAATTTGGGTGGTACCGCGGAGGATCTTCGTCCCAGCAGGGAGGAAGTTTTTTTTATGCGAAAAGAGAGAACAAATGTATTTTAAAATGAAACTTTTACAAAATTTAAAATTTATGGAGGAACAAAATGAAATCATACAATCCACATTCCATTGAAAAAAAATGGCAGGAAATTTGGGAAAAAAATGAAACTTTTAAAGCACAAGATAATTCCGAAAAAAAGAAATTTTATGGTCTGGTAGAATTTCCGTATCCATCAGGAGTAGGTCTACATGTTGGCCATATTCGTGCATATACATCTCTTGAAGTAATTTCTAGAAAAAGAAGGTTGGAAGGATTTAATGTATTATTTCCAATTGGTTGGGATGCTTTTGGACTTCCAACAGAAAACTATGCTATGCAAACAGGTAAACATCCAAGAAAAGTTACCGATGAAAATATTAAAGTGTTTACAGCTCAATTAAAGGCAGCTGGGTATTCTTTTGACTGGACTAGGACTGTGGATACTACAGACCCTAACTATTACAAATGGACTCAGTGGATATTTGTTCAATTATTTAAACATGGATTGGCATTTAAGGATAAAACATATGTAAACTTTTGCAACAAATGCAAGGTTGTACTTGCTAATGAAGAGTCTCAAAATGGTGTGTGCGATAGATGTGGAAGCGAAGTTGTACAAATGGAAAAAGATGTTTGGTTTTTGAAAATCAGAGAATATGCTGACAAGTTGCTTGAAGGATTAAATGAAGTAAATTTTCTTTCTAGAATAAAACTTGAGCAGGAAAATTGGATAGGTCGTTCTTATGGTGCTGAAGTTGATTTTAAATTTAAAGATATAGAAGAAAATTTAAGAGTATTTACAACTAGACCAGACACATTATATGGAGTTACATTCATGGTTATATCTCCAGAACATCCATTACTTGAAAAATATGCAGATAGAATTGAAAATATAGATGAAATTCATGAATATCAGGAAATGTCAAAAAAGAAAACTGAATTTGAAAGAGTACAACTTGCAAAAGACAAGACTGGTGTTGAAATAAAGGGATTATCAGTTATAAATACCGTTTCAGGGGAAGTAGTTCCTGTGTGGGTTGCTGATTATGTTATGATGGGCTATGGAACAGGAGCTATAATGGGTGTTCCAGCACATGATACTAGAGACTGGGAATTTGCAAAGAAATTTAATATTCCAATAATTGAAGTAATTGCCGGTGGAAACATAGAAGAAGAAGCTTTCACAGATGTTGAAGACGGTGTAATGGTAAACTCTGGCATGTTAAACGGAATGCGCGTTAAGGAAGCAATTGCTAAAATAACTGATTTCTTGTTGGAAAACAAGTTGGGTGAAAGAAAAACAAATTACAAAATGAAGGACTGGGCATTTAATAGACAAAGATATTGGGGTGAGCCTATTCCAATAATTCATTGTCCACACTGCGGTATGGTGCCAGTTCCTGAAGATGAATTACCATTGCTTTTGCCTGATGTTGAGGATTATCAACCTACTGAAACTGGAGAATCACCTCTTGCAAATATTGAAGAATGGGTTAATGTTAAATGCCCTGTATGTGGAGAAGATGCAAAGAGAGAAACAGATACAATGCCTCAGTGGGCAGGTTCTTCATGGTATTTCTTAAGGTACATGGATCCAAACAACCACGATGCATTGGCTTCTCAGAAAAATTTAAATTATTGGGGACCAATTGACTGGTACAACGGTGGTATGGAGCATGTTACGAGACATTTGATTTATTCAAGATTCTGGCACAGATTCTTATATGACATTGGAGCAGTTCCATTCCCAGAACCATATGCAAAAAGAACAGCACAGGGACTTATACTTGGTGGTGACGGAGAAAAAATGTCTAAGTCAAGAGGAAATGTTGTAAATCCTAATGATATTATTGATGAATTTGGAGCAGATACTTTAAGAGCATATATCATGTTTATAGGAGACTATGAAAAATATGCTATATGGAATGATGCAAGTGTGAAGGGCTGTAAGAGATTCCTTGATAGGGCATGGAAAATGCAAGATATGCTTACTGATGAAAAGGGATATTCACAAAAGCATTTAACATTAATGCACAAAACAATTAAAAAAGTCAGTGAAGATTATGAAGCGATGAAATTTAATACTGCTATTGCAACTATGATGAGTTTTGTAAATGAAATATTCAATGATGGTTTTACTACTAAAGATGAATTAAAAACATTTATAACACTGCTAAATCCTGTTGCTCCTCACATTACAGAGGAAATTTGGCAAGAGCAAAATTATGGTGGAATGTTAAATCAAGCGAGCTGGCCAGAATGGAATGAAGATAAAACAATTGATGAAATAGTTGAACTTCCAGTTCAAATAAGTGGTAAAGTTAGAGGGAAAATAACATTGTCAAACGATGCTGACGTAGAAACTGCAAGAAAACTAGCAACTGAAGATGAAAATATCAGCAAATATATAGAAGGAAAAACAATAGTAAAAGAAATTTATGTACCAGGAAAAATATTTAATATCGTTGTTAAGTAATCAAATATTAAGAATTTAGAAAACTTAAAAACATGAAAAAACAAGGAACTCATTTGTTCCTTGTTTTTAGTTGTAAACAATCACAAAAAAAGTTGAAAATTAGGTTTGTTTTGTATTATTTTGCTTGTGCGAAAATGCAAAGAATGGTATTATAAATATGTAGAAGAACACAAATTAATTAAATATTAAAAAATCGATAATTGAATTTGTGAAATTTTAAGAAATAGTTTAAACTATGAAATCTAGGGTATCTATTATTATGTATCGCCGAATAAAAATGCGAGGCATTCTATCAAATATGAAGGATTTTTTTTATGCTTATTATTCGGTACAAGGGATGTCTGATTTTAATCAGATATTTTGTTATTTATTAAGGTTTATTTGTTTTAAAAAAACAAAAAACAAAAGAAATATAATATAATTCAATTGAACTAGGGAGGAAAAGGAATGAACAGAAAAAAATTTATAAGTTTAACAATTGCACTTTTTATGCTTGTGCAGCTAATGGTACCTTTGAATTTTGCAGGGGCTGAAACAACAAATATCGTTTCACAGGACAGCGTAAAAAAGGTTACTGTACTAGCTCAATCAAGTGATGCGGTTCTAAAAGATATTACGGAGATTGATGATTATGAGCCGCAAAATGGAGATACAGTTACAATTAAAATTGATATAGTATTAGATGCATTGCATAACTATGGAGAGGGGTCCATACTCACATATGAACTTCCATCAATTTTTAGTGGTGTAAATGGTTCTGGTGCTTTAGGAACAGTTGGAACTTTTAATATAATAGACGGTAAAGTAGTCGTTACATTTAACAGTTCGATTCGCGATGATGCAAATCAAGGGTTACCAGTAACAGACGCTTCTTTAATTGTTGGAGCGGAATATAGTGAATCTAATGAATTGTTGGAATATGTGTTAAAATTACCGGGGCAAGACGATATTATAATAAATTTTAAGCCTGCGGAAGGAAATTCAATTACTAAAGAAGGGACAGCTGAAAACAACGGAGTAAGCAGTAATTTTGTAAGCTGGGTTGTAGATGTCAATACTGAACTAAATACTCTTTCTAGTGCAAGTTTTAAAGATATATTAACACAAAAAAGTTCTGCAGGTAAACACACTTTTGTAGTAGCTTCACTTACTGTTTATGAACTTAATGTAAATGCTAAGGGTGAAGTTTCGGCAAGTACAACTCCAGTAGCTATAACTGCAGCATATAATACGGAAAACACTGAAGTATCATTTGATCTACCAGATGGGAAAAAAGCATATCGAATTGAATATGAATCTAAGATTGACGAAAATGATTCTGATGAGGGTGAAGCTACTTATGAAAACAAATCATACCTAACAAATAATGGTAATACTAAAAATACAACTGATTCAGTAACTGTAAAATGGGGTACGCCTTTAGAAAAGTCAGTTGTTAGGTCCAATAGTTATGGAGCAAGTGCTGAATGGACTGTAAAATATAACTTTAACCGAAAAACAATTGTTGCATCATCTGCTAAGCTTACAGACAAAATTACAGGTGACCATGTAATTGATGATACAGTAGGTGTTAAAGTATATGATGAAAGTAATGAGCTTATAAGTAGTAGTTTATATACAGTAACTATTGATGCAGATAAAAAAGGATATACTTTACAATTTAACAATGATGTAACTGTACCATATCTAATTAAGTATACAACAATTAAATCAGATTACTTTGTGTCAAGCGGTACAGTATCTAATATTGTAACAAGGGATAATGATGGCAAGACTAGCAAATCAAGTTTTAATTACAGTAATCCAGCAATTACTAAAAGCTCAACAGGAATTGACTATAATAATAAAACAATGGACTGGAAAATTGTAGTAAATCAAGATTCTTATCCAATGAAAGACGTAGTTATTACCGATACATATGCTGGTGAGGGAATGGATTATAAGGATGGCACCTTGAACGTAACTGGGTTGACAGAGGGACAATACACATTTACAGATAATGGTGAAACAGGATTTACTTTTACTTTAACTCCTGGATTAACAATAAATACTCCTTTTACCATAAGATTTACAACAGATTATAAGATTTATGATGTAGGTACAAATGAAAGAACTTACAAAAACACTTCTGCTGTTAAGTGGTATGTGGGAGAAAAAGAGTACAATTCGTCAGCAACGGCTCAGGCAAGTATCGATGCAAAACAAAAAGCAAATGGTTTTAAGAACGGAGCATATAATTATGAAACAAAGAAATTTAATTGGACTGCATTAATTAATTTTAATAGTAATACTCTTGAAGAGGCCATATTTAAAGATTCATTACCAGCGGAACAAGAAGTAATACTAGACACTATTAAAGTGCAACCTGTAACTTTAAATGCAGATGGTAGTTATAATTTGCTTGGGGAACCTACTACTTCAGCAGCTATTACATTAGATCCAGCAAAAAATGCCTTTGAAATTTCTATGGGTACAATTACTGGACCATATGTTATTACTTATACATCCTTTGATGCTGACAATTTCTTTCCTGATACAGAAGGCAATGTAAAAGTTAAAAATGATGCATATTTATTTGATGGAGATGATGAGAATTCCAAATTCAGTGCTGAAGTAACAGTTGCCTACACAAATGAAACAATAACGAAAGAGGGCAGCGGTTTTAATAACACATCACTGATAAATTGGAATTTCAAATTAAATTACAGTCAGTCTCAAATTTCTGAGGTTAAAGTTGTAGATACTGTAGGAAAAGATGCTGACGGAAATCCAAATCAATTTATATTGGAGGATTCTTTCAAAGTTTACGAGGTTAAACTGGCAGGTGAATTGAACAACGGTACACCTACAGAAACTAAAACCTTAGTAGCAAATGATATTTATGACGTAAGTTTTGACAACATAAATGGTACATTCACTCTAACTTTTAAAGATGAAATTACAAAAGCATACTATATTGAATATCAATCTATTTTCTTAGGAGCACCAAATGAAAGTATATCTAATGAAGCAAAATTAACATATACTAGCACTAGCAGTAGTTTTGAAGAGACTACTAAAAAAGATTTTAATTACTTTTTTAGCGGCTCTGGTTCTACAAAAAAAGTTCAATTGAAGCTAGTTAAGGTTGATGATAGGTCAGATGAAAAACTAAATGGAGCTGAATTCTCTCTTTATAATTCAAATAATATTAAATTAATGGAAGGAACTACTGATGTAAATGGTGAAATTCTTTTTCCATTAAAAATAGGAGAAGGCATATACAATTTAGTAGAAACAAAGGCTCCAGAAGGATATTTTACTAATGACAATCAAACGATTATTTTGAATGTAGATTCTTCTGTAGATGGAGTTCAAACGGAGTTAATATACAATACTAAGACTAAAGCAGATATTGAGCTTATTAAACAAGATGAAAATGGTCCTTTATCTGGTGCAGAGTTTACATTGCTTAATGGTGACGAAATTGTAGGAACTGCAGTTACAAGTGGTTCTGATGGAAAAATTGTTTTTAAGGATGTTGAAAATGGCATATACACAATAAGAGAAACTAAAGCACCAACGGGATATAAGGCAGTAAATGATATAAAGGTAGAGGTTGTGATTACCGAAAGTGAAAAAAAAGTTGAAATAATATTTAATGATGGAATTGGATCTCAAAACCCATTCATTGTAACAGATGAACTTGTGGATGTTTATGGAGATGTAGTTTTAAATAAAACTGATAGCGTAGGTAATCCATTACCAGGAGCAGAATTTACAATATATGATTCTGAACAAACTGCTGTAGAAACGGCAACTTCAGATGAAAATGGAGATGTTAAATTTGAACACATGGCCCTTGGAACATATACAATAAAAGAAACTAAGGCACCAGATGGATATTATAAATCTTCAGATGAAATTACAGCTGTTATAACAAGAAATGAAAACTTAATAGATGCAGATGTGGAATTAATGGTTAATGATGAAGTAGTAAGTAGTGTAACTGTTGAAAATTATACAATAGATTTTGAAGTAATGAAAACTGATAAAAATGAAAATCCATTATCAGGTGCAGAATTTACACTTTATGGTGAAAATGATGTAATTGTTCAGGTGGTTGAATCAAATGATTTTGGTGAAGTAAAATTCACAAAAGTACCAATTGGAAACTATGTAATAAAAGAAACTAAAGCCCCTTCAGGTTATTACAAATCTGAAACGGTTGTATCAGTTGAAGTAAAAGAAAATGAAGAACCTGAAGGCGCAGAAGTAATAATTACTATGGACGAGCAGCAAGTTGATGGAGTTGCAACTTTTGTAAATAGTAGAATTCCTAGCAGTTCTCCTATTCTTGGTAAAATTGCAATTAAGAAAACAGACGAAAACAACAATGTGCTTAAAGGAGCAGAATTTACTTTATATGATGAAGACGGTATAGCTGTAGAAATGGGAGTTACTGGTACTGATGGAATACTTGCATTTAAAGAGATCGCATTAGGAAACTATATAATCAAAGAAACAAAGGCTCCTGATGGATATGTATTGTCAGATAATGAAACAACTGTTAAAATCAACAATGGTGAAACCAAAACTTTTACATTTGAAAATGAAAAAGAAGTAGTTCCAGTGTTTGGTGAAATAGAAATCATAAAAACTGATGAAGATGGAAAAATGATTTCAGATGCATGGTTTAATTTATATGATGAAAACGGCAATGTTTTGGAAAATATGAAAACAGTTAACGGTCGTGGTGTATTTGAAAATGTGCCATTAGGTGTATATACAATAAAGGAAACTCAGGCTCCTGAAGGATATGAGTTAAGCAGTGAAGTAATCAAAGTTACTGTTGCTGATGCACAAATGATTACATTTAATTTTAAAAATAAATTAAGTGAAACTGGTGTAATAACAACTACAAGGGGAAATATTTTAATAAATAAGGTTGATGAAGATTCGCAACCATTAGAAGGAGCAGAATTTGCCCTTTACAATGAAAGTGGAGAACTGTTAAGAACCGTAATATCAGATATTAATGGTAAAGTGATGTTTGACAATCTTTCTTCGGGAACATATTCAGTAATGGAAATGAACGCACCTGAAGGATATGAATTGGTTTCTAAAGCAAAAGTTGTTGAAATAACTGATGCTAAAACATATACTTACAAATTTACCAATGTTTTGTCTGAAACTTTAATAGATGATCCTAATGTTCCAATGGGTTGGGAAGAAATTGAAGATCCAATTGTTCCTGAAGGCAATGTAACGTTGCCTGACACTGGTTCAATATTAAACACATGGATTTTGCTAGTCATAGGTATTATGCTGATTCTAGCAGGTACAGTATTGATTAAAAGAAAAATTATAGGTTAATAAACCAATGGGAGGAACTTTAGTTCCTCCTGTTTTAAAAGGATAGAATTTATGAAAAAATATTTTCCATATATTTTAATTGGTGCAGGCATTGTAATAATAATTGTTGCGCTGTTTCAAAATATAACAACTGATTATTATCAGCATAGAATCATGGAAGAATACTCGGAGTATATAAGCGAGTTAAAAACATTAGAAACCGCTGACAAGCAAGAGCACTCCGAAATTGAAAATGAAGAAAAAATTGAAATTTCATCTGAAAAAGAACAAGAGGATGAAAAAGAACCAAAGACTGTAGAAGACGAAATAAATGAACGCAAAAAATTATTTGGTGGTCAAGAAATTAGTGGTATAATTGAAATCCCCAAAATTAATGTGGGGGCAGCCATACTTGAAGGAACTGATGACAAGGCTTTAAAATACGCAGTGGGACACTACCCAGAAACAGCAAATCCTGGGGAACAAGGAAATTGTGTATTGCTAGGACACAGAAATTATGTGTATGGGCATTTTTTTAGAAGAATAGACGAACTTGAAATAGGAGACGAGATTATTATAAGAAAAGATACATACACCTATACCTATGAAGTTACTGAATCTTTTGTTGTTAGCCCTGAGGAAACTTGGGTTTTAAACGATACAGGGAATGCTGAAATAACTATGATTACGTGTACACCTATAGGAATATATACTGATAGATTAGTTGTAAAGGCCGTTCTGTTAGATGAAGGTTCTAATAATTGAAAAACAATTTAACATGGTTATTGCTAAAAGCCTTCTTTTGGACTTCAGAACATTTATCACCCCTTTTCATATAATATAATATGAAAAGGGGTGAATTTATGAATTCATATAATTATGAAAAATATATAGATACTTACAAAAAATATCCACTTTTAAATGGATATTTAGACTACTTTAAAAACAACGATTTAACGCATCTAGGAAACTGTTCTTGCAAAAAATCTTATTTTAGGGTACTCAGCACATGTGCTGATAAATCATTGAATATACAAATCAATGAAATACTTATGGCAGAAAATTTGAAATCAGGAGAATACACAAGATATGTTCAATTTGCACCTGGAACCTATCATATTGTCATTCATGAATCATGTGGAAATGAGAAAATAATATTTGAAACAAATGTAAATATAGATAAAAACTTAGCTTATACTGGTGTAATCGCAATAGATGAAAAAGACCCAACAGATATTAATATATTAATTATTCCAGAAGCTAAGGAAAACTTTATTCCTAGGACGTTTTCAACAGTGAAAATGGCAAATATGTTATTTGATTCAGAGAATTTCGAATTAGCAACTTCGGATGGTACAGTTTTGTTTTCTGGTATAAATTACGGAGATGTATCAAACAATGTAGCAGTTCCAACGGGAACTTATCAATTAGTTTTAAGAACGCATGATGGTAAAAATAATTTACTTAAAGTTCCAAATATTGATTTTGCTCCTAGGATGCATTACACATTGTTTGTTGTAGGTAAAGAAAGTAATAATTGCAATATTAAAATTATAATTCCTGAAGAGGGGGTTAATTATCTAGATATATGTTGAAATAAAAACAAGCGTTGCTGCTTGTTTTTTATTTCAACAAAGCAATTATTTAATTGCACTGCAATGTTTTTGTAATTATACTATAAATGTAGTCTATAACAATATGTGTAAAAAAACTGTGAGTATAGCTTGTTTAGGTATTGACCAAGCTATATTTTTATTACATACAATTGGACAAAAATTTACTTCAACTTTTTATGAAATGATTATACTAAGTATGAAATTTAAATAGATGTTGAATTATACGAACATTTATTGTATAATTATTAAAAATATTCGTACGGAGATAATATGAAAAAATATAAAAGAAACCAAAGAATCGGCGCATTAATGAAAATTTTTTCTGAAAAACCAAACTATGTATTCTCTTACAACTATTTTTCAGAACTTTTTAATGCTGCAAAATCAACAATAAGTGAAGATGTTGCAATAGTCAAACAGCTTGTTTGTGAGCTTGAATATGGGAAAGTCGAAACAATCTCTGGAGCATCTGGTGGGGCTGTGTTTATTCCAATTATGGGGATAAAAGAAAAAAAGGATATTGTATCAGAATTATGCTTGCTGTTTTCTCAAAAAAATAGAATATTGCCAGGTGGATTTATTTACATGACTGACATATTCAATAACCCTAACATTGTTACCAATATAGCAAAGATTATTTCTTCGGAATTTTCTAATATTAAAATAGATTATGTTATTACTGTTGAAACAAAAGGCATACCTGTTTCAGTAATGACTGCTCAAAAATTAAATGTTCCAGTTGCTGTAATAAGGCGAAACAACAAGGTAACAGAAGGGTCAACTGTAAGCATCAACTATGTTTCTGGCTCGTCAAATAACATTCAGACCATGTCTTTATCTCGTAGGTCTTTAAAAGAAAATTCAAAAGTATTGATTGTTGATGATTTTATGAAGGGTGGCGGAACTTGCAAAGGAATGTCTGACATGATGAGAGAATTCAATGCAGAGGTTGTAGGGACTGCTGTTGTAATAGAAACAAAGACACCAGAAAAAAAGTTAGTTGATAGCTATATGTCACTTTTAGTGCTTAATCAAATAAGTGAAAGAGAAGGAATAATAGAAATAGAGCCAAATTATAAATTGTTAAAATAATTTCATATTTTTTTTCCCAAAAATGAATATATTTTTTTGCATTTATTAAATAAACTTCTTCTATTGTAGGATGTTCTTTTGAGCATAAATTAAAAATTCCATTTTTATCTATTTGTATTATAAATTTTAAAGCATTTATAACATCATCTCTATGTACATAGTTTACTTTTTTGTCTTTAAAATCTACAACTTTATTTGAAAAATATTTTCCTGCAATTCTATTTTCACCCATAAGACCAGCACATCTAAAAATAATATCTGTTTTGTTTTTTATTAACTCTTCTGCATCAAAAACAATTTTTGAAACACTATTTTTTATTTTAAAATCTTCAGTAAAGTTAGCGTTTTCATTTGGATATATTGAAGTGGAACTTATAAATATAATCTTTTTTATATTAGCTATTTTTTTATGTGAATAAATTTTATCTAAAAATTCAAGATAGTTTTTTGATTTTGTTGGTGGGAAATTAATAAATAAATAGTCTGTATCTAATAATTCATCTAAAAAAGAAAAATTATCTTCGTTTAATAAATAAGGAAAAAATCCCTCATTTATTAAATCATCATATTTATCTTTTGTTCTAATAGAAACTTTAACTTTATAATTAGCTCTAAGCTCTCTTGCTAATGCTAAACCTAAGAAGCCTGTACCTAAGATAGAAAAAGTTTTCATTTATCTTTTTCTTTTAGCTCTTTAACTTCACTTCTTAAAGCTTTTATCTCTTCAAGTAATACATCAAGTTTTAAACTATCTGCATGTATTTCTTCTTTCATTTCACTCTCTTGAAGTTTTTGCATTTCTCCAATAATAACAGCAACAAAAAGATTAAAAAATACAAATGCTGCAATAATTACAAATGATACAAAATAAACCCATGCCCATGGATATACTTCCATAGCTTCATACATTACATCTGTCCAATCTTCAAAAGTAAGAACTCTAAATAGTGTAAGCATAGATATTAAGAAATCTTTCCAAAGCCCAGATGGTAAATCTACAAAAAAGAAACTTCCAATAATTGCATAGATATAAAAAATAATAAACATTAAAATCACAATATCAATAATTGATGGTACTGCTTTAATTAACATATCAATAATTGATTTTAATTCAGGTCTTGCTGTAAATAATCTTAAAATTCTAAATACTCTCATAAGTCTTGCAATTGCAGCAAAACTTGATGATTCTAATGGTAAAAGAGTAATAAATACAATAACAAAATCAAAAATATTCCATCCTGATTTAAAGAAATTTAAAAATCTCTTTTCAGCAACCATTTTAATTGCTAATTCAAAAACAAAATATACAGTTACAAAATGATCTGCAAAAGTTAAGAATAAATCATACTCTCCTTTTACCTCATCTAATGTTTTAAATCCTAATATTGAAGCATAAGCTAAAATAATTAGTGTTGTTAAATTTGAAAACCATTTTGAATCTCTAACTTCTTGTATTTTTTCCATCGCTGTCATTAGTTATTCCTTGATTAAACTATAAGCTACAATAAGCCATGAAATAATCAGTAATGTTCCACCAATAGGAGTAATAGCACCTAAAATTGGTAAATTAAGAAGTACAAGTAAATATAATGAAAATGAAAAGATAATCATTCCAATAACAATTAGCCATGCTGATATAATTAATTTTTTACAATCAGGTTTCATACTAATCATAAATGAAACAGCAAAAAGTCCAAGTGTATTATAAAAGTGATAGTCAATTCCTGTTTTATAAACAATAAGCATAGAATCGCTAACTATAGATTTAAGACCGTGAGCACCAAATGCACCCAAAGCAATAGCTAAAGCCATCATAAATGATGAAATTGCTAAAAATTTTTTAGAGTTTTGATTTAAAATCATGAATACTTCCCAAAAGATTAATTTTGGCGAAGTATATCGAAAAAAGGTTAATAAATTATTTTACTATTCCGCTATTTTTTTAGCTTTTTCTTTTGATTCTTTATCTTTAGAAAAACCAGCACCTTTTTTCTCTTTTTTCTTTAAATCTAAATCATTGATTAATGATTTAAAATCAACATCATCTTGATTCATCTTTGCAAAACAAGCAGCAATCGCAGCAATTGCATTAGGAACTTCTTTCTTCTTTTTATAAGCTTGAATATTTTTTTCACTAACTTTAATTAAAGCTGTAAACTTTGGTATTGTAAGCTCTGCATCTAAAAGTAATTTTTTGAACTCGATAAATGTCATTTATATTCCCATATATTAAATTTTAATTATTATACAAAACTAAGCCTTGAAGTTTCTGAAAATAATCAAAATAATATATAGAAAATATATATTTTATAGATAAAAGTACTATTTTTACTTTTAATTATACTACGTCAACTTCCCAGAAGAAATCAATCCATTCATTTGCTTCTCTAACTGAATAATCAGGTTTTAAAACAGCAGTACTTTTATAAAATAATGTTGCTAATTTAAATTCTACATTAGGAAATTTTGCATGTAATAGTTTTAAAATTTCTTGCATAGTTTCACCTGAATCAACAATATCATCAATAATTAAAACTCTTTTTGCATGAGAAACATCAGGAATATTAAATACATTAAATGTATCTAATTTTAATTCACCTTCATAATGAATAGAATTTAAAGAGTATAAGTTTCTCATATCCATTGCTTGTGCCATTAAATGAGCAAGTGTTAAACCACCTCTTGCTACTGCTAATAAAACATCAGGTTCATAATCTCTACAACTATTAACTAACTTTTGAGTGTCTTCTTTAAATAAATCATAACTATAATATAGCTTTTCCAAAAAAATTCCTTATAAAATAAATGCTAATGCACTAATTAGTGTTATTACTAAAATTCCAATATTTAAATCACTAAACTCTTTTTTAGCTAATTTAATTATTGTATAAACTAAAAATCCTGCTGCTATTCCATTTGTAATAGAAAAAGTTAATGGCATTAATATAACAATTAAAAATGCCGCTGCACTTGTAGCTAAATCAGAATCTTCAAAATTGATTTTTCCAAGTTCTGTAAACATTAATACACCAACTACAACTAATACAGGATAAATTGCATTTGAAGGAATTGATTTAAATAATGGCAACATAAACAAAGTTGTAACAAAAAACATTGCTGTAAATACAGCAGTTAAACCAGTTCTTCCACCAGCTTCAACACCTGATGCACTTTCAATAAATGCAGTAGTAGTAGAAACACCTATTAAACTTCCAGCCGTTGTAGCAATAGCATCTGCTTCAAGTGTTTTTTGTAATGATTTATCATCTTTATTATTTTCTTGAAATAATTTAGCACGAGTTCCAACACCTGTTAGTGTTCCTAAAGTATCAAACATATCAGTAATTAAAAATGTAATAATTACAGGTAATAAAGATAAAGAAAGTGCACTCATAATATCAAGTTTCATAAAAATTGGAGAAATTGATGATGGCATTGCAATCACCTCTTTAGGAATTTCTCCTAAACCAAAGAACCATGCTACAATTGATGTAATTGCAATTGAAAAGATAAACGCACCCTTTAATTTATAAGCATAAAAAGAAAATGCTAAAATTAAACCCAATACTCCAAGTAAAACATTTGGATTTGAAAAATCACCTAATGATACTAAAGTAGCTTCATTACCAGTAATCATTCCCATTTGTTTTAATCCAACAAAGGCAATAAAAGAGCCAATACCAGCACTAATAGCCCGTCTTAAACTCATAGGTATAGAAGTCATAATCCATACTCTAAAATTTGTTAAGGATAAAAGAACAAATAATACACCAGATAAGAAAACAATACCTAAAGCAGTTTCCCAAGGTATTTTCATTCCTAATACTAAACCATATGAGAAATAAGCATTAAGACCCATACCAACACTCATAGCAATTGGTGTATTACCCCAAAGTCCTGAAAACAATGTTGCAATTATAGTAATAAGTGCAGTTGCAGTTACAACCGCATCCATTGGTAAACCAGCATCAGCTAAAATAAACCCATTAACAGGAACTATATACATCATTGTTAAAAAGGTAGTAAATCCAGCAGAAAACTCTGTTCCTACTGTTGTATTACGTTCTTTTAATTTAAAGAAGTTCACAAAGATATCCTTATTTTTTAAAATCAAGCGCAAATTATACTCAAACTTAAGTAAATTTTAATATAAAAAACAGAATTAATTACATATATTTTCTAATTTATATAGAAAATATACATAAAATAAGTGACTTATATACATAAAATATGAATTTTACTTATTAAAATGTTGATAACAATCAATGCTTTTTATTTCTAAAAATAATACAATATATAAAATTATTAATTGGGAGATTAAAATGTCATTATTAAAAAATGCAGAAAAAATTGAAGTAGAAGGTTCAACAGTTGATTTTTATAAATATTATGAAGATGAAACTACAAATTATTATTTTGACACTTCAGATTTTGCAGCTCCTGAACCAATGCTTAATGCCATGGCTGGATTACAATTACTTAAGGATAATTTATCAAAACTCATTATGATTAACACAAAACCACCAATGGGTTTATTTCCAAGAATCCAAAAAGAATTTAAATATGATATTCAAGATACAGAAGAAGGAAAATACAAAATTATATTTTCTCTTAAAGAAGGAAGTAATAATCAAACAGATTTTACAAATAACTCATGTTCAGGATAAAAAGAAACTTGAATTATAAATTCAAGTTTCTGCTATGATTAATATAAATATTATTTAACTATTTGATGTAGTTTAGAACACTGTCCTAGGTAAATATCCATACCACTCATATCATTCATAATATCTAAGAAACTATGGGCATGAGCATTATATACATAAACAAAGATTTCATCACCTCTTTTTAAGAAGTTCTTTTTCCCAAAATCTGTATATGCTGTTGCACCAGCTGCAATTAAAATTCCCTTAGCACCATCTATATTTTTTAAAAATGGTGGAATACTCTCTAATGGTCCACAATCTTCTTGAGTATTAAATTTATTAATAATCCAATCTTTTAATTGTTTATAAAAATAACTATATGAAGATACAGCACATGTAGTACCATAATCATGTAAGATTCCATCTCTTCTAATAAAAGAAGCAATATGATAATCTTTTAATACACCTTTTTCATCAAAAGAATCAATTGGAATAATATCTTGTGAAATACCTTTTGTATTTTCACCCCAGTTCTTTTTTGTACTTAATTTATTTCCATCATTTACTCTAATTGAACAATCATTAAATGCAGAAAAATACTTAGGTATTAAATCAACAATTTTTCCATCTTCATAAACAAAATCACAAATTAATGCTACTTCTGCTTCTACTTGTAAATTTTTATCTTCTTTATCATGTGCATAAATAACTTCATCACATATTGGGTATGTTCCTAAAAAACTTTCATGTCCTTTAATATAAAAAGGGAATAGTCCTTTAGGAGCATCTTTTTCTTCTGTTTGAACAACAGAGAATTCATCTGCTTCACCAGCTTCACCTAAGTGATTAGCAAAGTTTCCAGCAACTGCAAAACCTAAATAATCTTTTAAATCGTCTAATAACATCAAATTTCCTATAATAACATTGTCTATATTTTGTTGAGAAAGAATAGCATTTATTACTTCTTCTTAAAGTCAAAGTTTGAATCTAGTTTTTTAGTATAAGGATTATTTTAGGAGGGTGTATAAAGTAGAGTAAATAAAGAGTATTAACTACAAAGGCCTAAGCCTTTGTAATTAAATAGTTCTCCATTTAGCAGGACCTGTAGTGTGAATAGATACACCCTCAGTGTCGACTGCAACAGTAACAGGCATGTCTTTTACTTCAAATTCGTAAATAGCTTCCATTCCCATTTCTTCAAATGCAAGTACTTTAGCATCTTTAATTGATTGAGAAATTAAATATGCAGCTCCACCAGTTGCAATTAAATACATAGATTTGTACTCTTTAATTAAATCAATTGTAGGTTGTTTTCTTTCAGCTTTACCTATCATTCCCATGATTCCAATTTCCATCATGTCTTTAGTAAATTTATCCATTCTTGTAGATGTAGTTGGTCCCGCTGGTCCTACTTTTTCATCTCTTACTGGATCAACTGGTCCAACGTAATAAATAAATCTATCTTTTAAATCAACACCATTTGGAAGTGGCTTACCAGCATTTTTGTACTCAACAATTTTTTTATGAGCAGCATCTCTTGCTGTTAAAATTTTTCCTGATAATAATAAAGTATCACCTGATTTAAATTGAGATAAGTTCTCTTTTGTTAAATCTTCAATATTAACTTTTTTAATACTGTCAATTGGTAATTCAATATCTGGCCAAATATCTAAATCTGGTTTTTCAAATTTAGCTGCACCTTCTCCACCTTTTAATTTAAAGTGAATATGTCTAGTAGCAGCACAGTTAGGAATCATAGCAACTGGTAAAGAAGCAGCATGACAAGGGTAATCTAAGATTTTAACATCAACAACTGTTGTTAATCCACCTAAACCTTGTGCACCAATTCCAATTTTATTAATATCTTCATAAAGTTTTAATCTTAATTCTTCTAAAGCATTTTGAGGACCTCTAGCTTTTAATTCATGAATATCAACGTGACCCATTAAAGACTCTTTTGCAAGAAGCATAGCTTTTTCAGGATTTCCACCAATTCCAATACCTAAAATTCCAGGAGGACACCATCCAGCACCCATTTCTCTAACATTTGCCATAACCCAATCATAAATTGAATCACTTGGATTTAATACTGCAAATTTAGATTTATTTTCACTTCCACCACCTTTAGCAGCAACAGTAATATCTAATTCATCTGAATTATCTACAGTTACATGAATAACAGCAGGTGTATTATCTTTTGTATTTGTTCTTTTTCCTGCAGGATCAGAAACAACAGAATATCTTAAAGTATTATCTGGATTAGTATAACCTTTTGCTACACCTTCATTTAAAACATCAACTAATTCTTTAGTTAATTCTAGGTTAGCATTTAAACCAACTCTAACAAAAATATTCACAGAACCCGTATCTTGACATAATGGTCTATGACCTAATGCACACATTTTAGAGTTAATTAAAATTTGACCAATAGCATTTTTAGCAGCTTCTGATTCTTCATTTTCATAAGCCTCAACCATTCCTTTTACGAAATCTTCTGGGTGAAAATATGAAATATATTGACATGCATCAGCTATACTATCGATTATATCTTGTTGTTTTATTACGCTCATCTTTTTCCTTTTTGCTTAGAAATTACAATATTATACCAATGAGTAGATGAAAAAAACTTTTTTTATTAAATAAAATAAATTTTATTTTTAAAAAGTGTTATCTTTTCACATCTAAGAAAGATATGGTTTTAATGATATAAAAATTAATTTTTGAAATTTTGCTTGTGTAAGTGTACTTAAGACCAAAAGGTCTTAAGTAAAAGGGTAATTAAGAGAAGAATCTTTTTGAAACTTCATCTTTTAATTTAGCTCCTGAATAGTTAGCTCTTTGAACTAATTCCCAGAAATATCTGTAAGTTGCTCTATCGTGTAACTCACCATCGTACTGGATTGGTCCCCACTCAGCATCTTGAGCTGCAAGTAAAATATTTTGTGCAGCTTCTAATTCTGTAAAGTCTGGTTTCATTGCATCAACAATAGCCTGAACTTGTGTTGGGTAAATAGACCACATTCTTAAGAATCCGAACTCATTTCTAGCTTTTTCAGCATCTTTGTAAGTTTGGTATGGGTTTTTTAAGTCTAATGTAACATTATGACATGGAATAATATGATTTTCTAATGCTGCTTGAACAACTTTTGCTTTTGCTGCTGCAATTAGTCTATGATCAAATTGTCCTGGACTTCTCATACAAGAAGCAGGAATTGCACCTTGGTAACCAGATACGAAGTCCATTAAACCAAAGTCAAGAACTTGTACCCATGGTAAAGTTGCAGTTTTTTCTACATCTCTTAAAGCACCATGTGTTTCAATTAAAACGTGAATTGGGATTTCTCTTGAAATTCCAGCTTCTTTACATTTAGCTTGAATATATTCAACTTGAGTTTTTGCATCTTCATAAGAAGTTGATTTAGGAATAGTAATGTATGCTAATTTTTCACCAGCACCAGGTACTAAAATATCAATATCTTGTCTCCAATCTGGATGATCAAAATCGTGAATTCTTGTTCCAGCCATTCCATATGGGTTAGCATCAGAGTTAACAACTCTTACGATCATTTCAGCATGTTCAACTTCTTTACCAGTTTCAGCTCCATCTTCACAATCACAAGTGATATCAAAAACAGGTCCTAGTTTTTTTTGCATCTCAAAACCTTTTAAGATTAGCTTTTCGCTACCTGCAAAGTGCTCACAAGATGGGATAATTGGTAAATTGTCTCCAGAACCAAATAATGCTTCGTTAGGGTGTGTCATAATATTTTCCTTTTGTTAAATTTAATTTTTTGTTATTCTTAGTCTTCTTTTTATCATAGGAAGTAAATTCCTATTAAAAGAAGCCTGTTCTTAGAACTCTCTTTTGGAAAACTCTAAAGAAGGCAACGAGTTGCCTTTAATCTTTACTTCTTAGCTGTTTTTTTCTTAGGGATTACAACTGTGTAATCTAAATCAAGTACTACATTTTTTAAGTACTTACCATCTTCACCTTTTGGATTTTCAATCTCATCTGATTTCTGATTTTTTACAGCAACCGTTCTTAATCTTAATAATCCAATATCTTCTCTTTTATGATCAATTGTTTCTAATACTTGCGTATAAGCATAAATTGTATCACCTGCATAAGTTGGGTTTGCATGAGCACCTGAATTAATAGCATACATAAATTGTGCATTTTGTAAACCATTAAATGAAATTGCTCTTGCCATTGAAATTACAATACCACCATACATTAATCTTTCACCCATTGGTGTAGATTTCATCATATGATCATTGAAATGTACTTTTGCATTATTTTGGTATAACTTAGTTGCTAAAGTATGGTCACTATTATCAACTGTAATACCTTCAGGGTGATTTAATCTCTCGCCTACTTCATAATCTTCGAAGAAATATTTACCACCAGTAGCATCTGTATCAACACATTTAATTTCTGGTAAATTAATTTGATCTAAAATAGGAGTAGTTTCTGCAAAAGTAGGAACTTCATTTATACCACTTGAAGTTTCCTTATCTTTTTTATGAACCATTACCCATCTTTTAAAATTAAGTACTTCAGCACCATCTTGATTTACACCAATAGAGTGAACATATACAACTCCACTTTTTCCATTTGAATTCTCTTTTAATCCAATAACTGATGAAGTCATAGAAACTGTATCACCAATATAAACAGGATTAGGGAATGCAATTTCTGCATAACCTAAGTTAGCAATTGCATTTAAAGAAATATCTTGAACAGATTTACCAAATGTTAAATGAAACATTAATGTATCATCAATAGGTCTTTTATCAAATCCCATCTCAAATGCAACTACATCAGATGAATGTAAAGCAAATCTAGAACCTGTAAAAGCGATGTATAAAGATACATCACCTTCACTAATTGTTCTAGGAAGTGGGTGAATTATTTTTTGACCAATTGAGAAATCTTCAAAAAAGTTTCCAATATTAATTTTAGACACTTATATCTCCTTATTTATTAAATAGGTTTTGACCTAATGATTTATATGTTTCATATAATGTAATCATTTTGTTTGCCCATTTAATTCTTTCACCATCAACTAATTTATTATTAAATAAAATTACTTCTTTACCAGCTTTTCTAGCTTCTTCGTAAGCTTTAATCATTTTTTCATAATCTTCAACTTCTGATTGTTTTGGAGTAAAGATATCATTAATATACTCAATTTGAATTGGGTGAATTAATGACTTACCATCAAATCCTAAGTTAAATGCATCTTTAGTTGAATCTTCACAAGCAAATTCATCATGTACATCAAAGTGAGGTCCATCAATTACAGTTTTATTGTAAGCTTTTGAAGCTAATGCAATTTGCGATAAGTAATTAAACATCGCTTTTGAACCTTTTTTAATATCAATTTGAAGTCTATTTGCAAGTTTATTTGAACCTACTACAACAACTTCAACTCTAGGAGATGCTGCACAGATTTCTTGAATATTTAAAACTGCTAATGGTGTTTCAATCATAATCATTAATGATAATGATGGATTAACTTCTTCAATTAATCTTACTGCTTCTAAAACATCTTCTTTTGATTCAATTTTAGAGAATAATAAAGCATCAAGTTCAATATTTTTTGCTAATTCTAAATCTTTTGCTAAATCTTCACTTCCTAGATTATTAATTCTAAGAACTCTTTCTGATTCACCAAATTTAGCTCCATCTTCTTTATAAACTTCTGCAATTACAGCTCTACCAGATTCTCTTTGTTCTTGTAAAATTGCTTCAAGATCAAAAATTACAGTATCAGCTAAAACAGTTTTTGCTTTTTGAACATTATGTTTATTGTAAGAAGGAACAAATAACATTGATCTTCTAGCTTTATATTCAATAACTTCTTCACCTGTTTCTTTTGCATGATATTGGTCATGTAATTGTTTAACAAGCTGTTTTCTAAGAACTTTACCATTTTTAGTTCTTGGATAATCTTTCATACCAAAAATAAATTTAGGTGCTTTATATTTTGCTAAATTATCTTGAGCAAATTTTAATATTTCAGCTTCTTTTTCTTCACTTAAATCTTCATATCCGATTACAGAGATAGCTACAAGTGTTTTACCTTTTTCTATATCAAGACCAAAAGCAACACAATCAGCTACGGCATCATGAGTTTTTACAACTCTTTCAATTTCATGTGGAGATACTCTAAATCCCATAGTATTGATAATATCATCTTTTCTACCAACAAACCAGATATAACCATCTTCATCTCTTTTAGCGTAATCACCTGTAAAGAAGTATCCATCATGTTTTGCTTTTGCAGTTTCTTCTTCTAATTGCCAGTATTCTAAGAATAAACCTGGATCATCTTCACCAATAGAGATCATACCCTCTTCACCATTTGCTACTTCTTCTAAAGTATCTGGATCTAAAAGTTTAACTGTATGTCCTGGTTGAACAAATCCAGCAGACCCTGGTCTAATTGGATTATTTTTAGAGTGAGAAATATAGTATGAACACTCAGACATACCAATTGCTTCATAAATATCTTGTTTAAATTTATCTTGCCATAATGCAATCATCTCATCTGATAAATGCTCACCAGCTGACATACAATATCTCAATGATGGACAATCTTCAATTGTAAAATCTGTTTTTTGTACAATTTGTCTATAAATTGTTGGAACTCCAATAAAGATAGTACATTTATGTTTTTTAATTAACTCAATCCAAGTTCCTGCATCATTACCACCTTCATAAGCAATAACAGTATGACCATTAAATAATGGATCCATTAAAGCAGAACCTAATACATAAGTCCAGTTAAATTTGCCAGAGTGCATGATTCTATCATTCTCTTTAAAATCAAACCAATACTCAGTTGCAGGAGTTCTTCCAACTAATGATCTATGTGAGTGTAAAACACCCTTTGGATAACCAGTTGTTCCTGATGTATATACTAAATATGCAGGTTCACCTGATTTTGATTTATAATGATTTGCTGTAGTATCAGTTTTTTCTAAAATTTCTGAAAAACTATATACATTCATTCCTTTTGGAATACTTAGACCATCAGTTGAATCAATACCAGCAACAATAATAGTTTTTAAGTTATCAAGATTTTCTAAGTAAGGTACTAAGTTATCATACATAGTTGCTGATAATACAATAGCACTCGCTTGTGAATCTTCTGCTAAATATTTAACTTCAGAACCTGATAATAAAGTTGAAGTTGGTACAGCAATAATACCTGCTTTAATAGCTCCAAAAAAAGAAATAGGATAAGCAAGAGAGTTTTTTAAACAAACTAAAACTCTATCTCTTGCTTCTAAACCTAAACCTGTTAAGAAGTTACAAATTTGATCAGATTTTTGTGCTAAATCTTTATATGTGATTTCATCAGTACCAAGTTTATCATCTTCAATAATCATAGCAGTACTATTCTCTTTAGGTGTTCCCACGTGAGAAGAAGTACAAGCTACTCCAATATTTAAAAACTCAGGTACATCAATTTTTACAGTTGAACTCATAATAACTCCTTATTAAATTTGACCGTATGGCCAGTTTTCTTTAAATGTATGAATTGGCATTCTATTAAGAACAGATAATGCAAATATTTCATCTTCTTTATTTAAACTTCTAAGTGCATAAGCTCTTAAAATATTTTGTAATGCTTTTCCAAACATTGGAGGGTCAAGCATTTCACCTTTATATCTAATTGCACCAGATAATAATGCATCTGCTTTTATAGCTTCTTTTAAAACAATAATATCATGCTCAAGCTCTTTTGGACTTGGTGTAAATGCAACTTTACAAACATTAATATGATTTGGTGTAATAACTTGTTTTCCAGTTAATCCCATAGCATTTTCTCTTAATGCATGTGAATATACATGTCTAGAAGCATCATCACCATGTAAATCTAACCATCTTCTAATATCTTTTTTCTCAACACAATGATCAGGTAAAGAGTGTGGTGTTAACATAACTTCAACTCCACCAATAACTCCAGCACCTTTAACTCTTGCTTCCATAGTAAGCATATTAAAGAAAGTTTCTAACTCATCAATCCAACCTTGTGGTGTGATTTTATAAGCCATAGCTTTAGAGAAATCGTGAATTCCAAAAACAACATGTTTAACAGTTGAGTGTTCCATTAATCTATCTGCAATTTGTAATGATTTAGGATGCTCAATAATTGGTTGAATTGTTAAATTACTTCCAATTGAAACTAACCAAGAAGATAAATCTCTAATTTCAGCTGAACCATAAACTTCTCCAGCTTTTGCTAAAACAATTACATCAATGTATTTATGAATTTGCTTTAACATTTTTAAATCTTCTTCATACTCATCTGTTCTGAATGGATTAATTCTTACAGCAATTTGAAATTTTCTTTCAGGAAACTTTGGTAGTTCTTGAATTAAAAGTTCTCTACTCATCTCTTTTTGTCTACAACCATCTTCTAAATCAAATAGTACAGTGTGTGCTTTTGTTTTATAAGCATGTTTTTGTAATCTTAATTTAGCTTGTTCCATACTTTCATATGTTCCATCAAGTGGGTTAAATTTAATTGGCGGGTAATAAATTTGAATACCAGGCCAGTATCCACCTAAAACTGGTGTCAAATCATCATTTGCTGTTAACTTAGATAAATCTATTGCAGAAGTCATTTCATCTACCTTTCATTTTTTGTTTTTTTATTATGTTTTTTAACTTTGTGATTATAGCCGCAAAACTGATAGGAAAGTTATACAGCATTTAAAATGAATTGTTTTAATATAAAAAAAAATAGTATTTAAAGTTAAGATTAATTTTATCTAAGCTTATAAAAGCCTATAAAATAAGGGGTTTAGCAATATTTAAAAAGATGATTTTGATACATTTCTTATCTATTCTGTTAATTTTTAATTTTTAATTTTTATGAAATTTTGAAATTTTTACACATTTTTTAATAAAAGTTTGTTTTTTTATTAAATAAAAAAATAATAATTTTCTAAAGATA